>NZ_JBMHFC010000009.1:0-86863 GCF_049166725.1 Streptococcus atopicus | reverse complement strand
ACAATGTATTACCTCATTACGCATAACAAACTTTACGATTACACTTTAACCCAAAATCATTAAAGCCGTCTATGCTCTATCATTGTAACACCTTATGAAAAAAATAGCTAGATAAGGTGTTGATTTTTGAACTGCAGCCCAAAAGTGAGACAAATAATTATTGAACGGATTTAATTCTGTATTGAACAGGACTAAGTCCTTTTAGTTTGACCTTAATTCGTTTGTTGTTGTAGTAATCAATGTAGTTCACAATAGCTTGTTCAAGGTCTTCTAAAGACCTAAAATTCTTCTCATATCCATAAAACATCTCAGACTTAAGAATGCCAAAGAAGGACTCCATCGGTCCAGTCAGTAAACTGAGAATGATAATACTATAGATTCCTTATCTCAAATACTGCTGTATGAACCCACACGTTATTCATTTGTAAATCATTTTCTATGATCCTAATAAAAGTGAAACCATTTTTCAAAAGCACTTTCTTAGAGGACAGATTATCCGTTGCTGTTCCCGCAATGATTCTATTTAAACCATAAGTATGAAATGCCTTATCTAAAACGAGTTTAACCGCTTCGCTTGCATAGCCTAAATTAGTATAATTTTCTCCAATCCTATATCCAAGTTCTGCTGTTTTTCTATCACTCCCTAAAACACTTAAATTGATCCTTCCGACCATAACGCCTTGCACATCTCTAATAATATGCATGTAGGCGTCATGATTATCTTGTTCCATTAACAATTCCCTTGTAATTTCCTTAAAACCTTCTGGATCAAAATAGACCTGGTCTAGGAGGTAAATTTCGCTCAAAATACTCCCGATTTTCCTTTTCAAAAGAATAGACATCTATACTATTTTCTTCAGACAGCAGCTCTAAACTTATCATTGTAAAAGAATATCCTCTTATCTTGTATCAAAATGTATACACGAAATCATACTAATATGAACCTAAAACTGAACAGACACTCAATAACGTTTCACTACTCTACTTTAGGAGATTTTTTCTTTTTGCGTTTACACAACTTATTTCACCCCAGTAATGTCTTTTCAAATTTTTAGCACTCGTAGTATATTCTATTATACAGCATTGTGAGCGCTTTTGTGATATAATTGAATAAATATTTCATAAATACTTTAGGAGAATAAAATGATCTTAACATTAGGAGCACTCTTAGCTTTTACTGTAATATTTTTAGGTGGACTCAGGGAGATAAGTAAAGCCGAAAAAGAAAATGAAAAACGAAGAAAAATACCAATTAGTTGGCCGGATGGACTAAATCAAGAGATATTTGAGGAAATTTGTCGTAAGGCAGCTAAATCAATAAGACGTTTAAAAATTAAATCATTTGATGGGCTATATATTTCTTGTGAGGTTAGAGCAAGTAGTGGCTTATCTACTTGGGATTTTTCAGCTGATTTCTATGACTATGGGAAGCTTAGCGGGGAATACTTTACTGGTTATGTTGAAAACGAAGATTCTACAATTCCAAAAGTTTTTTTAGAAAAAGTATCTGAAGGTATTAAAGAGATATTATATAGGAATAAAGCGTTCACTCCTATATCATCTCAGGCAGCATTGGGAGAAGATGCTTATTCTATTGAACATTCTTTTATTAAAGCAGGATTTACAAATGTGAAAAGAGAGCCTCGTAAGAAAAGTCTTTTGAAACTATTTACTAGGAAACGAACTGTTACTTATATCGTTGTAAATGGATTATCTGAATTTTCGAATAACCAAATGTTCGACAATGATAGCCTAGTTATAATTGAATATTATTATTAAATGGGTGATGCTATTTTTTAGGACCAAATTCATAATTTCGTTTCTTGTAAAATGCACTTATAGCATATAAAAAGAGGGGTGGAATATGTATTGAGTTCAAATAGCTAGACAAATAATTCAACCAAAGGATTTTGTTCTGTATTCTAAAGGATTAAGTCTTTTTAGTTTTATTAAATTCGTTTGTTGTAGTAATCAATAAAGTCTACAACAACTTGTTCCAATTGGTTAATTGACTTAAACATCATTTCATATCCATATAACCCTTCCGATTTCAGAATAACAAAGAAAGATTCTATCATACTATTTTTTGACTGTTGACCTTACTTGACATGTAGGGTTGAATGTACTTATCTTTTAAAAAGTGATGATAAAGAATTTTATTAGTATTGCCATATTCCTTCTGTCAATAAATAGAAGAGATTATCAAAAATAATCTTCGAAGTTACCATCCTATATTCATTACGTATATTACATCAAAAAAGACATCCAAGAGAGTTCTTTTGAATGTCTGTAAAGGTTGATAGTATCGTATTGATTAACGTTTTGAGAACTGGCTAGCTTTACGAGCTTTCTTAAGACCTGGTTTGAACAACTTTTGTTTGACTAAATTTCAAAAGTCTTTAATATCAAGCATTTCTACGCTATTCTGAAAGTGTTATTTCAATCAATTTCAACTAATTTCATCTGAATGGTGTGAATTTTACCCCAAAATTACAAAGAATTGAGCTGATAAATACTAAAAGTTCATACCATTGGTTAAATTATTTTTTGTTACGTACGTTTTTCTTAGATGATAGACCTCCTAATTTATTTCTTATAGCATTTGAGCAAACCTCCGTTAGAGGTTCTCCTATTGCCTCCTTGTAATTAAATCCCAATAATTGCATAGTCTTTAAAGTATCCTTATTAAGTAAAGCAACTAACTGTTTCATTGAATCTTCTTTCCCATCTTCAACACTAGTAAATGAAGATAGCAGAGAAATAACCCGTTCTAAAGTGTTGTGCAAATACTCAATATCTTTATCATCAATATGTACTTTTTCATATTCTTCTTTATATGCCTGAGCAATTCTGATTGCCTGTTCTCGTTCCGAAAGTAACTCATTTACAATTTCATCATAAGTATTTCGTAATTTATCAGCATTACGTTCTTCCTTTAATGATTGAATTTTACTATTCACTAGTGTTGTTGTTCCTTTAAATGTTAGAGTTCCCAACTCAATCCCTGCTTTTACTAAAGCTTCTGTAATATATGGCTCCATGCTACACCCCCATTATTTTTTTTATAATAAAACCATTTTATCATAAATTCATACTTTAATAACAGTCTCTATCCTTTAGGTGAAAATACCGATTTTATGGTATAATAAAGATAACTTTATACAAGGAGGTGTGCCATGACTCTTGATGTAAATAAAGAAGAATTAACAATTTTAGGGATTCCCTTTGATAACTTTTCAGATTTTGATACCGTCTGGTATGCTATTGGGTCATCAATGATTGAAAATTATGAACCTACTGTTCAAGATGTGATTGATTTAAAAACTTATGTTATCAACAGACGAAAGGAATTGAATATTGGTTAAAAATCAATACGAAGGCTATGAGTACATTGACCCCAATCATCAATATACCTATCCAAATTC
The DNA here is from genome assembly GCF_049166725.1 of Streptococcus atopicus. Taxonomy (NCBI): domain Bacteria; kingdom Bacillati; phylum Bacillota; class Bacilli; order Lactobacillales; family Streptococcaceae; genus Streptococcus; species Streptococcus atopicus. Next base: position 83,438 of record NZ_JBMHFC010000009.1, on the reverse strand, counting down.
TACAGTCTTAATCAACAAACAAAATATTACAAATATTGAAGAAGCCTATCGGAATGAGCATTTATTCGTTACTAGAAGGCTTGCAGACTTGCGCTTGAAAGTCATTGAAGTCTACTCCATTAGTGATATTTTAGCCATTCATAACTATTTGTTTCAAGATGTTTATGCTTGGGCGGGACAATATCGCAAGGTGAATATCTCAAAAAATGGGAATCCTTTTATGTCAATACAATCTTTCAGTACTGCTCAAGCATATATAAACCGCCTTATTCATACCTATTATCAAACTGCTAATTCAAAAGATGAGATTATTAAACAATTAGCAAAAATTCTTGATAATCTTAATTATTTCCATCCCTTCCGAGAAGGTAATGGACGAACTCAACGAGAAGTCATTCGTTCCTTAGCATTATCAAAAGGGTATTCTGCACAAATACGCGTTGAGCAAGATGATGAGGTTTACAATCTTTATATGGACGGAACAGTCTATGGAGATTTAGGAAAATTAGAAGAACTACTTTGTAAAATATTGATAGAAATTTAAGAAATAATTGTTTAACATCATAGGCTACAATGATATATTAAAAATTCTCAACTGCACAAAAATGAATACGGGCAATTTTTAGTTATTACCATATAGTTCTGTGGCAACTTCAAAATTTAAAAAAGCAAGAATCAATGACGATTCTTGCTTTTTATCTAGTCTACTTTAACTCCTTTTGTATTAGGAGAATCCATAACAATATGACCAGTCGTTCTTGTAATTAAATGAGTTGACGATTTCCCACTGTTAGAGTCATATGTATAAAAAGTAATATATTGACTATCAAAGATAGTTGCCTTTCCGACACTATTAAACCTATGATAACCACATAAATCAAGTGGAGTGTCTCGTGGCAATGCATTCCAATAGTCAGACCTTACATATTCAAATTCTTCACTAATAGTCTCATTACCAGAAGCATCTGTCTTAATGTTTACTTTCAAATCTTGATTCATTGCATCCTTACCAATATATTTCTGCGCTGTTGCAAGTGAAGCTTGCCCATCAGGATTAGTAGTTCCCTTTAAAGATGTAATCCAATCTTGTTTGACTTGTTCATACCATTTTGGAAGCTGTTTTAAGATTTCTTTGTCAGACATTTTGCTGATATCTCCAAGTTTTAAACTCCTTGGTACGGAGTAAATTTTAACCTTACCTTTATTCACCAACCAAATAGCAGATATTTCTGCATTTTTATCTACTTTTAAAACATCATACCATAATTCATTTTTTGCTGTCTTAAAATGTTCATAAATACCAACTGGTTTTTTAAATTCATTTGTTGCTGATTTTTCTGTCTTTTGAGCAGTTTCTGATTGCTTTTGTATCGTGGAGCAAGCACTCAATATCGTTACTACAGATAAAGCTAAACAGATTACTTTTACAATTTTTTTTATATACTCCCTTATCCTCTTCTTCCACGTTTTCTACGTACACCAAAGCTAAGACTTGCTAAGATTCCCATACCTATCAATGCCAGCCATGAACCTTTTTCTCCAGTTTTTGGGAGTTGTTTGTCAGCTCGGCTATAAATATAACTTGAGTGAATGGTTGGACGAATCTTTTTGCTTGTGGTCATTGGCTTGCCTGCTTGACGCATTGAAAGAGCTTGTACTTTTTCTTCTGCTGCTTTCTTAGAAGCAACCCACTCCTCATAAGCCTTCTTCACCGCTTCATACTGGCTATTCGCATCCTTTTGGTCTTTCAACAGCTCCGCCAGCTTCGCACGCTCCACAGTCACCTTCGCAACAGCTTCCTTATGCTTCGCACTTGCTACTTCATACTCAGCTACTGCTTCACCAAGCAACTTATCAGCGTTCTTATACATGGCAAGCAAGTTTTGTTGGTCTTTCAACTTACTTTCAAGTGTCTTCGCTTCCGCCACCAATTTGGCTTCCACGGCTTTAGCATCGGCTACCGCTTGTTCAGCGGCTACCAATTTGGCATCTTCACTCGCTTTGCTTGCTTTCAGGGTTGCTAAGTTGTTTTCAGCCACCTTCAAGGCTTGTTCTGCGGTACGAAGCGCCGCTTGTTTTTCTTTGATAGATGCGTTCAAGTTGGCAACCGCTTTGTCTGCCGCATCTTTACGAGCTTGTGCATCCTTGCGAGCAGTCGTTGCTTTTTCAAGGGCTTCATTAGCCGCTGGTGTAGCGTCTTTCACCCCGGTGAGTGCTGCCAATTTGGCTTTGGTAGCGTCGAGCATCTGTTGCGCTTCCACTGCTTTGCTTTCTGCTTCACGAAGGGCAGTCTCAGCCTTTTGAGCCGCTTCTTCTTTGGCAACCAAGACCGCTTGCGCTTTTTGCAATGCAGCTTGTTTTTCTTGAATCGATGCGTTGAGGTTGGCAACGGCTTTGTCTGCACTCGCTTTGCGTGTTTCTGCGCTAGTACGCGTTGCAACTGCTGCACGGTGTGCCATTTCAGCGCTAGGTGTTTGGAGCGCTTAGTTGCGTACAGTAGTCAATTCAGCTTGAGTAGCAGCGAGTGCTTGACTAGCTGTATCAAAAGCCGCTTGTTTAGCAGTCAGAACTCCATTTGCTTCATTGAAAGCTGTGAGTGCCATTTGGAAGTCGCTTTCGGCTTGTGCCAAGTCTTTTTCTAATTGCGTAGTGTCATATGGGTCTGGTAGGGCTTGACCTGCGTGTGCAGTTGGGAAACCAACGTAATGCATGCGACCAAGACCGTTTGGTGTCACACTGGATGCAACACCAACTACCGTATCATCTTGTTCGTTAATAAGCATATTTGCCATATGACCAAAATTGCTATGATAATCATCCACCATCATGCCGACAATGGTTCCTGCAATAAAGCGATACATTTCTGTCATGGTTGTGGTGCGAGTGCGAAGTGTACTAAGGTTTTCATTCATCCATGTCAATTTTGAAGAAGGTGTTTCACCAGCAGCTAGTGCGGCATGACTGTGACCAGATGACCATGGTTTGTTTTCTTGTGCGTAAGCTTTTGCAACCTTTTGAACATAGTCCATTGCTTCTTCTGTAGTATAAGTTTTTACATTTGTACCCCAGAATTGGCGACGCACTGCTGTAATTAAGTGTGCATAATATTGGGTTAAAGCTTTTGCTTGTTCACGGGTCATATGAGCTGGATCAACGGTTGATGGGTCAATTGGTACATTTCCATCCCGTTCAATGTCGTAAGCACCTTCTTCAATCCACTTGTTGAAGACTTCTTGAAGGGCATCTTTATCGGCTTCTTCACGGTCAGAATCCAAATACTTCTTATACGCATCAATCACATATTGTGGCACATTGATGGTAGACAACTTCTTCTTGTCATCCAATTCTTTCCGCAAAGCATCACGTTTGGCTTCGGCTGCTTCTTTGGCTGCTTTCTTGGCTTCGGCATTTTTCTTGGCTTCCGCAAGGGCATTTTCGGCGTCCGTTTTAGCTACAGCTTGTTCTGCTTCTTTAGCTGTTAGGTTCTTGATTTGGGCATCACGATCAGCATCTGCTTTCTTGGCTTTGTCCAATTTTTGAGCGGCTTCCACTTCTTTGGTTTTGGCGTCAGAAAGAGCCTTTTGAGCCGCTTTTTGTTCATCCAAGACCTTTTGGGCACCTGTACCGTCGAGCGCTGCCTGAGCCGTTTCTACAGCCTTTTTAGCCGTGTTGACATCAGCCTTGGCTGTGTTATCAGCTGCCTTTTTCGCAGCAGCATCCGTTGCGGTGTCGGTTGCGGTTTTGCTTTGAGCGGTTTCTTGGTCTTTCAAGTCCTTGATTTGGGCATGACGATCGGCATCTGCCTTTTTAGTTTCTGCCAATTTTTGAGTCGCATCGTTTTCTGCCTTCTTGGCATCTTCTAAGCCTTTGTTGGCTGCTTTTTTGTTCATCAAGGGCTTTTTGTTCGCCGGTGCCGTCGAGCGCTACTTTGGCGGTATCAACCCCTTTTTTAGCCGTATCAACTGCTTTTTGTCCAGCTTCTACCCCTTTTTCGGCTTGTTCTACCGCTTGTTTTTGGGTAGTAGCCGCGTCAGTCGCTTTTTGTGTGGCGTTAGCTGCGGTATCACTTGCTTTTTGATTTTGTGCAATCTCTTTTTGCGTATCAGCTACGCCTTTTTCCGCTTGGGCAATCGCATCTGGTGTAGCGGCAGCCTTATTCTTTTCCGCTTCGGCTACTTTTTCGGTAGCATCTTCAACAGCCTTTTGGCTGTTCGCTTCAATTTGAGCACTTTCAGCTACTTTCCCGGCTTGGTCGGTCACCGCTTGATCGGCTTGTTGTTTGATGCCATGTGCTTCCTCAACCGTCTTCTCTGTTGGGGTGGTGGTGACCGCAGCACCATCCTTTGTCAATAGAACACCGTTTAAGACTTTAATATTATGCGCCTTGGGTGCTGTTACATCAGAAGACAGACTAGTTGACGGTTTGGTCAATTCTTCTGCCTGAACAGTTGCCCCACTAGCTACACCAAACGCAGCCAGTGCTATAGCTCCTGTTGCCGTACCTTTAATAACCTTGTTTCCCATAGTTCCTCCTGTTTTTTAACTTTTAGGAAGGCTTGACTACAAAGTCAAGCCTTGTTATATGTAGTATAACAAGCGTTTTTGTCAAGTATTTAGCACTTGTTTAGAACTATTTTAACACAAAATTAGTCTACGGACAATATATTGTTCTTTTTTTGCTTGTAAAGTGGTTATTTTGTATTTGTAAACTCTGTATCATATTTTATATACGAGGTTATCATTATGACAAAATTTTATTTACGGCATTACATAGGAAAAAGAGTACGAACTTTACGAAAAATCAAATCAATGAGTCAGCAAACTTTAAGTGAAAAAGCAGATGTTGGAACGGATTATATTTCAAATTTAGAAACGAAAGGCTCTAACATCAAAATAGATACACTTGAGAAAATTTTGACTGCATTAGATTCTAATACCGTAGAATTTTTCGAAAGTCAGGTTAATACAGAAAATAAGGAACTGCAAAAATTAGTTGATGATTTGCTTGAATTACCCTCATCTGAACAAAAACAACTATTAACTGCTTTTCAAATTCTTATTAAGATAGCGAAAGATAAAAATTAAAACTCATTTAATATACAAAACACGAACAATATTTGATCAGTTAATTACTGAACTTACATTGTTCGTGTTTTATTTTTTAGAAGTCACTAATCTTGAATTCTAATTGATAAAAGATGATTTTAAAATTATGTAAACTTAATATCTGAGTGTAAAAAGTAATAATTATTTAAAATATTTTCTTATTTCTCTTTCATCTATTTCAATATAATCTGAAATAAATGTTAATAGCTCATCTACAGTTCCATTAAACAAAGCAAAATCTGGGTTAAATTCTTTTGAGATTGAAATAATTTTTTTCACATATTGCGTTTCAACTTTTACAAGTTGTTTTATTAATTCCAAAGCATTGTCCAACAAAGCGTGGTATTGTTCAAATTTGTATGATGTTACTAATCCATGAGAAATGATTTCTTCATCAATTAGTTTATCTCTATAATTGTTTATATCATTTTCATACTTATTACGCACAATATAACCTAATGATTGGTTATTTTTTATTTCTTTTAAAAAATAGTCAATAATAAGATTGAAATATTTTAAAAGAGTTTTATTTAGGTTTTTTAGATCTTTACACTCAATATTATTATTTATAACAAAATAATTTTGATAGCTACATTTTAAATATGATACGAGAATACTATTACTATAAACAACACTAACAATTGCACTTGCTACAATACTATTAAAATTCGGCAAATTTATAAGTTCTTCGCGTTCAAAATTTAGATTTCCGAACATCATCGAAAATTCAGCAGAATCACAAAGAATATCTATTACTTTCTCAAAATTTTCATCGTTTTTTAGAATACTTTCTAAAAATCCAAGATATAAAATTGCTAAAGCAATAATCTCATATTCAACATCTTCGCCCCATAGAAGTTGCCCTGTAGTTATTTTCATATTTTCTGATATTAATTCTGCAACAGTATACGACATTAGTGGTCTTTTTGTTTGTTGATTGTTATAATTCATTATTCTACTCATCACCTCAATAGCTGCTTGGTGATCATCAATGTTGCTTCCATAAAATGTTCCATATTTTGTTTTTAAAAGGGAGTATGGTTGTATATCTTTATGATTGGAAAGATACTTATTTATTCGTTGAATGATTAAACTATTGACTAATTTGCTAGCAAGCGAAAATTCTTTTCTTGTATTTTTATTTAACATTTTTACATTCCTTTTCTTAATACATTTTTAAAGCTATTGTACAATATTTATAACAAAAAATCAAAAAATAGCTCACTTTACGTACAACTATTTTCATGATAATATAATTGATAAAGAGGGGAGGTGATTGTAATAAATCAATTACTTAAAAAATTATATTATGAAATCGTTGAATTTCGCTTGACAAAATTTGGAAATATCTCATATCAAAAAATTACAAACGATCGTTATTTTGATAATGTACCAGTCAACCTTTGGCAGTTATGGTATGGAAATAGTTCATTGTCATTTAGAAATCTCGGTTTTAAATACGTTTCAGATGTTGAACAAATGTCAAATGATGAATTAATTGGTTCAATTTATAAAGAATTTTGTTCAATTGCTCAATTGCAAAATATATTTGCAAATTTTTCAAAGCAGAATTGCGAGGATAAGTACTAAAATATGGAACTTTTCGGAATCAAAACAAATAGTGAAATTTTGATGCATAATACAGTTAAAATTCAAAAAACTAGCGAAAAAACAGGAAATACATATAATGTAGAAGCTGTTCCAACTTTACAATTAATCTCTATTGGAAAAGCTATTCAGGATGGCGAAAGTTGGAAATATTCAGTTGTAGATAAAAAATATGATTTACAATATATAGTTAAAACTTCTAACTACGTTGAAGCACAATTTGGAACAATATTAGAATTTAAAAATATCTACTGTGGTGTATTGCAAACAGGAAAAGTCTGGGTTAAAGCTGACTCTGTAGCTCTCGTTACTCATCAACAACGTAATGCGTAAATACAGAAGAATCAAACGACAAGCGAATACTAAACTACAAGGCTATCAACGTGCTCTGATAGCTTTGGCAGTTACTATTCTTTGTTACATAGTATGTTTAACTATCATAAATGCTAATAACTTTCTTTCTAAATTGTTTATTCTTCCAAGTAAATTTTTCTTTTTTGCAATTCTAGTAGCTATTACTACTTCAATATTGAGCTGGAAAAATCGTGAAGAAGTATCAAAATTAAAGATTAAAAGTATGTCAAAACAAGCATATAAATTAGCACGAAAAATACATCGATTGTTTAATGATAAACAAATAACAGATATTTTGAAGCTTAGCAATTTAACCCGATATGGATATGAAATGCCAGAAATTTATGTTTGGATTAATAGTAATTTTTCGGAAGGGTATATTGCAATCGAAAACATAGCAAACTATGAACGTGCTGACCGCGAGAAATTTGAACAGCGTATATCAGGAATTCTATCTGGTAGATTTCAAAAATACGCTGTAGTGAGTTCTGAGTTAATCGCAGGTGATAGCTTTATATTATTCTATTTTGAAGATACTTTGACTTCGCAACGTTTATATATCAAAGATAATATGAATTTTTTGAAAGAGTTTGTTAGTGATGATAAACACGCTCTTAAATTTTCAAAAGATTTAACGTGGCATGCTGATATAACAGCTCACTTGTCAATTATTGCAAGAACAAGAGCAGGAAAATCAGTGTTTGCGGGTCGTTACTTAGCTAGACTTATGCTATTACAAGACTGGATTGTTGAGTATAACAGTGCAAAACATGATAGATACGTAAAAGAATTCAATGGTCAATCAGACCCTGTAAAAATAGTTGAAAGAGCTGAATACTGGTGCGCAATTATGGATAATAGATTAAGAGAAATTAATGAAGCAGGTAAAGAAAAATATCTTGAAATGAATGATATGCCTGATATAGCTATTTTATTTGATGAAATTGGAAATTTAAACGCTTCTTTAGAATCTTTAGATAAAACAGACAAGACGCTAAAAATTATGAACCGTTGGATAAATGCTATCAACAAATTAAGTGCTACTGGAGCTAGCACAGGTATTCATATCATAGCTATCTCACAGTTCGCTACGAAAGAGGGATTTCTCCCTTCCCTTGCTCGTGTAAACTGCTCTGATGCTGTTATAATGCTCGGAGGAGCTGCAGACAGCGCTTCAGAACGCCAGTATTTAATGAGTGGGTTTGCTGATATGCCAAAAAGAAAATATGACAAGGGCCAAGGTCTAGCAAAAATCATGGGTTCAGGTAGAAAATGGGAGATAGCACCACATTTCTTTGAAACTCCTTGGTTTAATGAAGAATAAAATTATATGCAATATCTTTAGTTATTGAAATAAGGTTAGTCTATTCAATGAATAAAGATATTCTTGACGAAGCTGACGAGCCAGAAGATCGGTCGTCTTGCAAAGATGAAGCAAAACTATCTCTAACTATTTCCAACGCCTGTCCGGCGCTGGGCTTGTCGAGTGCCGGACATATCAAAAAAACTAGCTAAATCAAGATTTTTTGAGAGTGTTTCAAAATCAAAAAACTTGATTTAGCAGTAGAATAGTTAGAAGAATAATTAGAAAGGAAAAATCCTTATTATGGTAAAAAAAGAAGCTAATCTCACAGCTATTATGCTTGTACAACAATTAGAGGATACATACTGGGAAACATGGGAAGATAAAACTCCTATTAAGCTAGCACGAGATGGGAACTGTAAACCTCTACTACAAGTTGTCGTTGATAAACTGAATAATGAAAATATAAGCGTAAAAGAAGCTTACGGTATCAAGCATGATAAAGATGAAATAACCGTGTGGAATCAAGACGAAATGAAAAATGTAACAGAGAAAAAAGCAGAACATATCCATTTTTTATTCAAATTCGAAAAAGGTGCTTCTCTCAGCAAAATCGCTCTTGCTATTGGTATAGAGCCACAATACTTGGAAAAATTGAAATCTGGACGATACGGTTATGACAACTGTTTAGCCTATCTAGTTCATGCTAAAGATGAAAGTAAGTTCCAATATTCTCCTGATGAAGTCGTAACCTTATTGGGGGAAGATTATCTTAGTGTCTACAATAGAAGTATGGAAACTTGGATGAAGGGGAGGGCAACTAAAAAAGCAAAAGAAACAGCTCTTAGCGTTGATTGGTTAATTGAAAAAATTCTTTCTGGTGAAATCACCAAAAGTAATATCATGCTAACAGATGAATATTACGCCATTTATGGACAACATAAGCGAAAAATAAACGAAGCACTGGATACATCTAGTGAACGAAAAAGCTATAAGACCATTTCAGAACTTGAAAATGGTGAGTTTAAAAAAACAGTCATTTTTATCACTGCTGATAGCGGTATTGGAAAAACAACAATAAGTAAACAGCTCATTCGAATTCTACAAAAAGTGTCTTTAAAATTTGGACAAAATTGGGATACTTGTGTAACAGCTTCCACAAATGCTTTTGATGAATATAACGGGCAGGATATTTTATTCTTAGATGATATCAGAGGAGATAGTTTAACGGTATCAGATTGGTTGAAATTACTAGACCCTTATATGATTAGCCCTATCTCTGCAAGATATCACAATAAGATGGGCTCAGCAAAAGTCATCATCATTACAAGTACTAAGAAACCAGTCAGCTTTTTCGAAGCTTCCAAAGGTAATATCGGCGAAGATTTAGGTCAATTTATTCGACGTATTGATTACTTATTGACTATCAATGATTCTTTTTGGTTGTCCTTACCCATAAAATCTAAAAAAACTGATACAACTTCTAGTAATCCTTGGTATGAACCTAGATATCATTCCTATTGTTTTTCAGAAGTAGAGCAATATACAAAAAACAATGCTCTAGACCATTTAGTCAAAACAGTAATCCGAAACATGCAATGGAATACAACAAAAAAGGTTATCAACGCTAGCGACCAAACCAACAATGATAACCAAAACATTCAACAAAAATAGTAACAACTACTTCTGTTGTTGCTATTATCTCAAAATACTAAATAATATACAAGAGGTGACAGCATGCAGGTCATTTTACCAGACGAGCAAATACATCAAATACAGCTTTTAATATCCGATTTAATCAAACAAGAAATTGAAAACAGACTAAACAATAGCAATCTCGAAAGTCCGTTTTTAAATAAACAACAAACTTGTATTTACTTAGGAATTTCTAACAATACTCTCGATAGTTGGATTCAAAAAGGATTACCAACAATTCGTATAGGAAAGACTGTTCGATTTGATAAAAATGAAATCAATCGTTGGATGCAAAAACAGTAGAAATTTTGCCGTGGTTTGTTTATAATAAAATCACGGTATTTTTCTAGCTCAATTCACGAGGAGAATACTATGTCAATTAAAAAAACCAAAAATGGAACTTATCGCTTACGAATCTATATTCCTGAAGAAGTCAAAACTTCTCTTGGAATTGATAAAAAAGTGATAGAAAAACGCTTCAAGTTAAGGAGTGAGGCTAAAAATATGAACTCGAACTACAAAATAAAATAGATAAAATTCTAAGTGGCGATTCTACTTCACAACTTGAAAGAACTGGTTCTATACAATTCAAAGAGTTTTATCATCAAGTGTGGTGGGAATCCTACAAGGTAGGGCAGACAACCTCAACCTTAAAACCACCGTCACAAGCAACAATTGACGGAACAGAAATTGTCTTTAGAAAACATATCCTACCTATACTTGGAAATTATTCTATTGATTTTCTCAACCAGAACAAGCAAGTTGTTTTGAATCTATTAACCCAAAAAGCAGAAGAATATGCAAACTTCAAGGCCATTAGAAGCTATGTTAATTCTATCTTTGACTGGGCTGAAGAATTGGAATATATAGAAACTAACCGCATTTCAAAAACTATCAGACGAATCAAAGCAACTAAGAAAATCAAGCTACAAGAAGCCAAAAACGATGAAGACTTGTACCTATCACAAGCAGAGCTACAGGCGTGGTTTACCGCATTTGAGGAAGACTTGGAAAACGGTAAACTCTTATTCAAAGACTACGTTCTATTCTTCACCACTTTCTTTTTAGGAGATAGAAAGTCTGAAAGCTACGCTCTTCAATGGAAACACATTGATATTAACAAACAAGAAATTCAGTTAATACAGGCCTTAGATAAATATAAAAATCCAAAATCCACCAAAGGAAACAAGAAAACAACTTTCCAAATCCCAACTGAATTAGCTGATTTACTTCTATCTTGGAAAAAACAACAAAAAACCGAACTAGCAAAATTTGGTATTATTCAATCTAATGAACAATATGTGTTTACCTATATTGACATGAAAGGGAATGTTAATAGCCCTTTACACGCTGATTACCTCAATAACAAGATGAAGTCTGTCAAACGCCGACACAAGGGGCTGACACACGCTACACCGCATAAGCTACGCCACACAGGAGCAACTTTAGCCAAACAAGCTGGAACTTCACTAGAAGCAATTTCAGAAGCTCTAACGCATAGTGACACCATCACAACCAAAACCTACGTTAATACCTCTAACGTGGTTCCAATGGCAGTCGGCGAAATCGCCTACCGTAACCTAAAATAAATAATGATGTGAATTTGGTGTGAAAAGTGGTGTGAATTTTGCTTAAAATCACTAAAAAAACACCCCATGGTGTGAACCATGAAGTGTTGTAAATGCTGTATTGTAGCTGGTTCTTAACGTTTAGAGAACTGGCTAGCTTTACGTGCCTTTTTAAGACCTGGTTTTTGGTTCATTCAGTTATTTAAATGCAAATCCCTTTAAAATCAACGTTTCTAAAATGAAAAATCACTAAAAATCTTATTTATAGACAAATATTTAAACCTAAACGGTATCAAAAAGGTATCAATTTTCTGTAGTTTCGGAGCTTATAAAATAAACGAAAGCTATCTCAATCAGTTGGGATTTTTTTATTGACTTTTTTTATGTATATGAGATAATTAAATAAATTACATAAAGGAGTTACATAACATGGTTACAGTAGAAAAAAACAGAGCTGTCACATTCCAAGCTAACAAGGAATTGGTAAGCGAAGCAATGACAGTATTAAACAAGAAAAATTTAACCTTATCATCTGCTTTAAGATTATTCCTACAAAATGTCGTTGTCACAAATGAGGTTGACTTATTGACGGAAGAGGAGCTAGAGAAAGAAAAACTTTTCAAGCAATTTCAAGCTGAAATCAGCAAAAATATTGAGGATGTTCGTCAAGGGAAGTTTTATACCTCTGAAGAAGTGAGGGCTGAACTTGGATTATAAGAAATATCAGATTATCTATGCTCCTGATGTTTTAGAGAAGTTAAAGGAAATTCGTGATTATATTTCTCAAAACTATTCCTCAACATCAGGTCAGCGTAAAATGGAGCAAATCATTAGTGACATAGAAAAACTTGAGGTTTTCCCAGAAGTTGGTTTTGATGCTGATGAAAAATATGGTTCAAAAATCAGCAATTATCACAGTACTAGAGGTTATACCTTAAGTAAAGATTATATTGTCCTATACCATATCGAGGAGGAAAAGAATAGGGTTGTTATTGATTACTTGCTTCCTACTCGAAGCGACTATATGAAATTGTTTAAATAGCAATCAAAAAGCCTTAGCATAGTGCCAAGGCTTTTAAAGTGTAGTTATCGCAATAAGCGACGCAGCGCCTTATTCGACTGTCTCACAGAGCGGCCAAAAAAGCGTAATACAGAAAATGCAATCATCCAACCAAATAGCGTTTTTCTCATAGCGTTATCTCCTCTCTCAATATTATACTACAGGTTACTTCTTACTAGACTTTTTGCGGGCGATTTCCTCTCGTATTTTCTTCTGATGAAATTCTATTTTTTCATGAGGAAGCATATTGCGATAAGTCTTGATAAAATCACGATAAACCAAATACTTTTTATTAGAGTTTACTAAATCCTCTACTAGCTGAGAACAACCTAGTCTGAAGGCTTCCAAATCTTCAATTATGATATATAAGTCCAATTTTTCTTGAATAAAACGGATATTGTAGTTATCCTTGAGTCGTATTTCTAGAACGTTGATAGATAAATCTTTCGTCCAAAATTCCTGACCTTGTTCATCTTCCAGAATAGATGTTTCAATAATACTTAGGGGCCAAGCAGATGATAAATATTCACCTGTCGTTTCTTTATGGACAATTTGTAAGAAGCCTATCAATTCCTTTCCAGAAAAAGGGGTAGGCTGTGAGATTTTATAAACAAGTGGTTTGTTAGTATTAGTCATGTTCTTTCTCCTTGTTAATTTATTCCATGGTTCTCTTGACAACAAGTAACCTAGTCTTTTTTAGCCTACGGCGTTCGGTCGTCAGCTTTTCAGCCTGCCGACTCGCCCCCTTTCAGTCTAAAGCCGACTAGCTTATTGTCAAGAGACTTTCACGGCATAAAATGCTTAAAATAACTTTTTCTCAATTACATTTTTAATTGTTTTGACTACGGTTACTACATTTAGTTTCGGCGGTCGTATTTGATTAGCAAGTTTCAGGGTAGAGCGAAACTCTTTTTCTGGTAGATACTTTTTAGCACTCTTACGCCATAAAGTCAACTTTTGACTCACAGATTTTAGTCTATCAGTCAAACGTTCCATCTTTTGCCTAAGCCCCTTATTTTCATGCTGGAGTCTGTCAACTTCAGATTTCAATTCCCTGTTTTCTGTTAGTAACTTTTCACTTTTTATCAATGATTTAGCTAGACTGTTCTGGTCTTTTAGAGACTTATTCAGTTTATGCTCTAAAGCATTCCTGTCCTACCTAAATCTCACATTATTTATCGCATTTTTAGAAGCGGTCTGATATAGCCTATCATAAGTTTCTCTACTCATCTTTAGCTTGCCATCAAGTGTACGCTTTGCTAATCTTTCTGCATGTAGCTCCCTAAAGCCTAAAGGCTCAACCTCTTTCAAATCAGTTAAACTTTCAGCCAAGGTCTCTATTTCTTTTTCATATTGCTTCATCTCTTCAAGAGTGTGCCACTCCTTCTGTTCCAAATGCTGGAGCAGTTGCTCTTTTTCTGATACAGTCAACTCTAACTGGTTTATTTTATGACTTATCTGTTCTAGTTTAATTTGTTTTTCAGATAGTCGTTGCTCGACATCATCAAGCAATCGTTGCTTTTCTTTGTATTCAGCAGTTTCAAGATGTTTTTTCTCACTATCAATTTCTCCACGTTGCAGGTCATAGCCTTTTTCATTCAAGTATTTTGGAAACTCCTCCTGAATTTCCTTAAGCTGTTCCTTATGACCAAACAAGGCTTTTGAACTCAGCTTTCCATTTTGCATTGGTACAAGGCCAAGGTGCATATGCGGGGTGCTTTCATCAAGATGAACCATGGCATAAGCGATATTTTGCTCCCCATACCTTTCAGCAAAGAAATTTTTAGCAGTCTCAAAAAATTCCTTTGTCTGCTCCTGACTCATATTTTCAAAGAAAGTTTTATCAGATGTGATAATCCACTCATTGCATAATACAGCGTCTTTACGAATAGCACGTTTAGATAGTTTATTGTCATTAACATACTGCTTTATTTGTCTGTCATAAGGTATAGAGCGGTCACGGTCTGTTAACTCATAATTTAGATGACTTCGTTCAGGGTCAATATCCTTATTTGAATGTTTTTCAAAAACACGTTCATTATGGCGATAAGCACCACCGAGATTACCAGATTTGTATTTAACCATTCTAGCTACTGCATAACTCATAGTTTTTTCTCCTTTCTCGGCTCAAAAGGGCGCCGAGCTGGTGGCGGACGATTGCCACCAGAAATAAGCAACCCATAGGCTAGATTTTTTCCTGAAGAATCGGCACTACTTCCATGTAAAGTGTAACGCACTACACTTTACTCCGTAAATGTGCGTTCTCCGAAGGGTCTTGCAGACGGCTTTTCGCTCCGAATACAGGAGCGACCTCGAACCATCTCTCAACCCACAAGAGATAGTTCGACTATGCTCGCCGAAGCGAGCAAGGCACTTCATCAGTGCCAAAGGTCGGACGCTTCGCATTGTCCGACAATCTACCGACCACCATAATAGGCTAATTGTTTTTTAAGTCTGGGGCGCTCATGTTTCAATAGGTCTTTCATCAAACCTAGATAGTCAATTTCTGATGTTTGATAGCTCTCTAAGATTTTTTTGTATCTTGCTCTTGTATTTCTATGGAGCTCTTTCCAGATATTTTTATCATGAATGAGAGCAGTCAGATAGATTTGAGTCTCAATAGGTAAGCCTTTAAATTTGAATGGCTTAAAGATAACTGTATTGATAACCTCGAATATCTCCTCAACCGAGCGACTTCTCAACTGAAATTCCAAGCGCCACCAGTGTTGAAACTGACTAGCAAATTCCTTGTCTTTATCAGTTCCATTTTCCAGTTGCTCCTTTTTCTTGTTATATAGCCTTACTTGCTTTTCAGAACGCGAAGCACCAAGGTACTTTGTTTCTAGCTTTCCGGTCTCTGAACGAAATTCCTTAGTTACGGTTGGTCTGCCTTTCTTCTCTAGCACGAACTCACTACAATCAACTTCAAATAAATCAAAAGCCAAGTCAGCACGAGATATTGCAATATCTTCCAAACATGGTATAATAGTGTCAATGATATCAGTATCTACTGAGCGGAGTTTATTGGGATTGAACTCCAACCTGAAAGGGCGAGCATTAAAGGCTTGTCCTTTTATTTTGTCATATTCCATATAGACCACGACTTGACCTCCGTCCTTGGTATAAGCTCTAAACATATCCGTCATCGCTGTCTGAATACTAATTGCTGTATGGCTTTCAACTAGATTTTTGAGAGTTAGGAGTTTGCGGGGCCTGATATAAGCTGTTATCGTGATATTATCTAAGCTAACTTTTAATTTCAAACAAAACTCCTTTCTTTTTACGGTCGCCTATCGGCGCCGATTTTTTTGTCTGCGTAAAGACCTCCTCCCTAATGAAAATTCTTGGGGGAGCAACCCCAAGCCGACCCCTTCGGAGTCGAACCATTTTCATTTTCCGTCAGTCAAACTTGCCAAAAAACGGGTGTAGTAAATGCACTTTAAATGTGCACATAGCGGGCTGTTAGCGGGCTGTTAGAGGGCGCCCTGTTATAAATTTTTCGTAGCACCTCAAAATCTGACCCCTAAAATCTATTTTCATAATATTTTCACAACTGTTTTCACAAATATTTTTGACTAGAAATTTTGTAAATCTGAAGGAGATTTTTTAAAAAAGTCTTCTCGGTCAACTAAAAATATTTTGAGGATTTTTTCAATAATCTCATCAGGTGGCACCTGTTTATTTTTCTTGTAGCTAAAGAAACGGTCTTTAGCTTTTTTTATTTCTCCTAAATCGTCGGACACATCAGCAAACAACAACTCATTCAATTCAAACCAACGTAGTTCAGATTGTTTGCGGAGTATTTCAAAATTTCTCCAGAATGTCCGACCTTCATCTAACTGATCCATCTTTCTCATCAGTTGAATTCTTTCGATTTTTCGATATTCTTTCGGCAAAAGTACCGTCACATACTCAGGAGACATGTTTGAATAGATAACCTCTTCTGTTACAACAATGGGAAGCTTTAGGGAACTATCAACATCTTTCAAAATCTTTCGAACAAATTGACTAAGG
The DNA here is from genome assembly GCF_049166725.1 of Streptococcus atopicus. Taxonomy (NCBI): domain Bacteria; kingdom Bacillati; phylum Bacillota; class Bacilli; order Lactobacillales; family Streptococcaceae; genus Streptococcus; species Streptococcus atopicus. Next base: position 66,730 of record NZ_JBMHFC010000009.1, on the reverse strand, counting down.
GTAATTTGTGTATTCAACTTATACTTCAACATCTTAGTGCTTAGTAGTTCAAAGATATCAGTTGACCTAAAAAGCCATTCCATCAGTGTTCTAGTATCTATATCTTTGCTTGAAAATGCTTGATAATCAAGATGATAGCTATCCAATCGTGATTGGATAGCTTGATTAAGTGCATTATCTTTCCCAAAATAAATCTTTATCATTTTTCATACCTCGTTGATATACATTTTATAGGGCAAACTGTGACCATAATAAATATCTACTCTTTCACGTTCAATCAGATTGACTTCTTCCAATCGTCGCATAATAGTTATCATTGTAGTTCTACTACAAGAAAACATATTGGCTAACTCGTTTAATTTAAAATTTAGATAGACACTCCCATCAACATCTATCCAACCTTTTTCAGGTGCTTCTATCTGCTTGTCTTTTAGGACAGCATAGACAAACAAGTCTGTAGCAGACAGGCTACTGTAAAAATCATCTTGTAATAAAATTTTAGGTATTAAGTAATTTTCGTTATCATAGTCCATAGCTCTTACCTCTCAAATTGTTGTAACCATTGAGCGACTTTATGCTTGTCATACAAGGTCACTCCATCAATCACCATGTGGGGCATACCTTCCTTCTGCCATTTGACAATGGTTGTTGTTGATACATCTAGCCAACGGCACAAGCCAGCCATACGAACCATAGGCTTATAAAGTTCCTTGTCTTCAAGGGCTTTTTCTATAGCCTTCTGGACCATGGTATCGTAGCGAGAAAGCAATTTCTTTTCAGTTACTTTTGGAAGTTGTATAGTAAATCCTTCTGTCATTTGCAGATTCTCCTTTTTCTTAAAATCGTTTTTTGCGGTTTTCACTGCCTATTTTATGGGAATGACTCAATCTAAAATAGTTCCATAGGGTAAATATACCTGTCTAGTATTTCAGACCGAGCAACACTCCTATTTTTCAAGGCTGGTTCTTGCCTGTTTCATACGTTCAGCAAGTTCTTGACGTTGTTCTTCTGTCATCTTGCGTTTTTTCTTAGGAAATACGTTGATTCCAAAATCCTCACCAATCTTCATAATGGCATTGAGCCAAATCGTTCTGCCTTCTTCTTCCTCAGTGTTCAACACTTCATAGGCTTCAGGAAGTTTTAGCACTTTTTGAATGTGTGGAGAATAATTTGTTTCAATCGTCCATTGTTTATCCAGTGCATCATATCGGACAAACGTTTCTTGTTCTTCTAATGTGTAAGCCATAGCTGACTCCTTTCTTTATTTTATAAGCTTCGAATACAAATTACTCATTTCGTGTAATTTATATTGATTTTAAACCCTTTTTGAGTTTTTGTCAACTATTTTTTCTCTTTTTGTGTAATTTGTGATATAATTTCTCAAAAAGGAGAATACGTAAATGACAAATTTTCAATTTCTTGTAAAAGAAAGTAATAAAAGTTTGACTGAAATAAGTCACGAAACAGGCATTAGTTACTCAACATTAGGAAATTATAACCAGGGTACTAGAACACCAAAGAAAGAGAATGCCAAAATCCTTGCCGACTACTTTGGTGTCTCTATCCCTTACTTACTAGGGCTTGATGATAATCCTAATCTCGTAGACCCAGGAGCACCTAAAGAAGTTCTGAAAGGTTTTGCCAAGATACTTCAAGGAAAAAGTAGCATAGAAAACAAAATCAACAAATGGACTCCTTTTGGTGATGAATTAGCTATCATACTTGCGGAAATCAATCAGTCGGAAGCATTGGCTGATTATATCGACTTCCTAGCAAGTAAAAAAGACTTTAACCCTATTTTAGTTAAAGCCATTAAGGAATTTATAGCCGATAAAAAACAAGGATTAATCCCTTTTCTGATTAACAAGTCAGGAGGGGAAGATTCACCATATCACTACGTTTGGCAAGCATGGGAAAACTCCGACGAATACAAGAGAAGAATGGCTGAAAAACGTAAAAAATAATTGTAAAAACTCGTAATTTCTTTATTTTATAAGCTTCGAAACCTAAAAAATAAAGGAGAAATTACAATGTCCATTCACAAATACCCAAGTAAAAAAGCCAAATCTGGCTATTTGTATTTTGTCAAGGTCTATATGACTAAAGACGGTCAACGTGCAGACCATGTAAAGCGTGGTTTTCGTACTCGAAAAGACGCCAAAGACTACGAAGCTAGACTCATCTATCTTAAGGCTTCAGGGAAGTTGGAAGAGTTCATCAAGCCATCTCAAAAATCTTATAGCGAGATTTTTGAAAAATGGTATCAAGCCTATCAAGATACGGTAGAGCCGACAACGGCTTCACGTACTCTTGATATGTTTAGGTTGCACATTCTGCCAGTCATGGGAGAATTGCCTATCGGTAAAATCTCCCCTTTAGGCTGCCAGAACTTTATCACGGAAAAAGCAAAGACTTTCAAGAATATCAAGCAAATCAAGTCTTACACTGGTAAAGTCTTTGACTTTGCGATTAAGATGAAATTACTTAAGCATAATCCTATGGCAGAAATCATTATGCCAAAGAGGAAAAGTACACGTGTAAAAAATTATTGGACGGTTCAGGAACTACAAGAGTTCCTAAACATTGTCCTTCAGGAAGAACCTTATAAGCATTATGCACTATTTAGACTACTAGCATATAGCGGCTTAAGGAAAGGCGAGCTATACGCTCTTAAATGGACTGATATAGACTTTAAGAGTGAGACTCTAAGTGTCAATAAGAGCCTAGGACGATTAGACGGACAAGCCATTGAAAAAGGCACTAAAAACGATTTTTCAGTTCGAAAGATTAAGCTAGATAGCGAAACTATCTCTATTCTGCAAGAATGGAAGTCAAATTGCCAAAAAGAAAAGGCACAACTAGCAGTCACACCTCTTTCTATCAAGCAAGATTTTATTTTTACTTACTGCTCACGTACAGGCTCAATAGAGCCACTACATGCAGACTATATCAACAATGTACTTTCAAGAATTATTCGAAAACATGGCTTAAGGAAAATCAGTCCTCACGGCTTCAGACATACCCATGCGACCTTGATGATTGAAATCGGAGTTGACCCAGTCAATACAGCAAAAAGGCTAGGTCATGCAAGTAGTCAAATGACTTTAGACACCTACAGCCATTCAACAGCTAATGGAGAAGATAGGTCCATCAAACAATTTGCGAGTTATCTAAAAAACAATACAAAAAACTCCAGACAGTAAGTCTAGAGTAGAGTAATGCGGGCGATTTGCATCGCAATCCCGATTTTTTAGAAGAATTTTCTCCAAGGACAGCATCGAAGCCTGTTAGGAATGAATCCCAACCTGATTTTCCTGTCATTACACTCTCAAAGTTTAACATAAACAGGAAGTATACGTCAATTATATAAACTATTCAAAGATAAGAATATAATCAAAAAAGATGTAAAAGTTTTTCCAAAACGGTATCAAAAAAGGTATCAAAAGCAAAAATCAACAAAAAAAGCACCTTGCAAGAGACTTGCAAAATGCTTGTAATCGTTGTTGTAAAGCGGTTCTTAACGTTTTGAGAATTGTGATGCTTTACGAGCTTTCTTAAGACCTGGTTTGGAAAGTATGAGTTTCAGTTGGACTAAAAATAGTGTAATACCAAGTCTTTTCAGAACGATATCTACTGAGTAATTTCATAAAATATGAATCAATATTTTTTAAATGGGGGAATAGTTTAGTTCATTAAATAATAAAATTGTATAATTTTTACTGACTGAGGGAAATCCTTTGTAAAAATAGCTATTCAATCTGAAACAACATTCCACATTTTTAGCAACTCACTATCTGAACTATTTGGTGCTTCATCTTTTTGAAGTTGATCTATTTTAACAACCACGGGCAAATCAAATGATACACCTGTTACTATCGCTTGACCAGCTGATAAGTTAGGAATACTAGATTTTGAAATATAATCTAAAGATGTCATCGTTCTATCAAGTAATCTAAGGTCATTTTCATTAACTAACCTATGAATAAAATAATTATGTATTTGCGAAACTATGGTAGGTGAAATATCTGATGGTCTTTGACTAGCTATAGTAAGATAGTATCCAAATTTACGTCCTTCTTTTACTATCTCTTCAAAGACATCTAGTCTGTAATCTTTCCATTTTTCAGATTCAACAGTTGAAGTTTCAGATAGAATATTATGCGCTTCATCAATAATCAGATTAAAGATACTAGAACGATCATCTTGGTTTCTATGTAAATCGTAACTGATTTTCGCAATTAGCATTGGTATCAACATTTTAATATCTTTATTGACACTTTTCAACGAAATTACGTGTAAATAATTATCAGAAAATAAACTTTGGCATTCCTGTGAATTTTCTATTGTTAGTACTTTATTAAAATCACTGGATCTTGCTTCGATTCTATGAATCAATGGTGAAATATGATCATATTGTATCGTATGACGAGATAAATCAAAAATCATCTGAAAATATGCTGCTAATCTCAGTTGAACAATAGGATTTGTCACTCTTTTATTGGTCTCATCTGACATAAACTCAGCAGCTTTCTGTTGTATTGAATCAATCTCTTGATCAAGAATTTCAGTGTTTTCATCAGCATTCCAATAAAACTTATTACCGCTTGATCTCCATCCAGCTAGTTCACATACACTATAGTATCCATTTGAGTTATTAGGATTATAAACACTATGAATAATCCATGAAGAGAAACTATCATAATCAATTTCTAAAAGATCCAGCGCATACTTTAGTATATCTAAAGATTCTTTAGAGGGGATACTAAAAACTGTTTTAAAAGCCCGTTTCAGATAACGTACCAAATTTTCTTCAAAATCTGTCTCTGAAAAATAATATTTTAATAACCTGTTCAAAAAAGGTTGTTGGGTTTGTGCAGTAGCCCCAAAAAGTATTGACAACATTTCTTTATCCCAAAATTTATTAGCAGGAATTACTATTTTGTCCCTCCCTGAACTTCGGGTTTCTAGATTATAGACTTTTTTATTTTCTGCTAAAACCTTTTGTCCTACATACTCACCATTAAAATCAATAACTACAAATTTAGAATTCCCAAAGTTTAGAATTTTTTTTGTATTTAAATCAAAAAGATTCTTATAGAGTCTAGCCAAAGTATTAGACTTCCCACTTCCAGTATTTCCAAAAATTGCAATATGAGTATTGAATATCGTTGTCCAATTAACTTTATATGGGATTCCTTCAGGCCATATCTCACCTATTTTAAAAAATGATTTCGGATTTGAAGGAGGCTTAGGATCATCTGTTCCTTCTCCGCTTATTATCGAACCTATTTTTTCATTAGGTAATAGAATCACATCGTTAAAAATTTGTGGGAAGGCTACCATTCCTGAAATGTATTTATCTCGAACAAAGCTACCAATTACTTTAGCTTCCACCTCCCTAATAAATCTATCCTTTGAAAATTCCTGTACCATTGTATCGTGAAAAATATCTTGGGCATACTCTTTTTCAATCTTTACAACAATAGTATAGTGTCCCCGTTTTATCCCAATATATGATCCGATCATAACACCAGAATAACGCTTCCCATTAAAAAAGTAGGTCATTTGCGATGAATTATCAAACAAGCGAATTATAACATTTGTTCCTCGTATTTCTCTAACTGTTCCTACAATATAGCTTTGGTCTGTCATTATTTACTCATCTTTCCATCAAATAATGAATTTAAATAGTTAAAGTTCCCCAGAACTTCTTTTCCATCTGGAGATAAGGTAGATGGAAGATAATCAATTATATTTCCTCCTAAATCCCCCAATTTTATTTCTATCTGTTCCTTCGCTTCTTTATTATAAGCTATTACATAGATTTTTAGTTTTGGATTAACTATTGAACGTCGAACAATTTCAAGTATATGTTCATCAGCAAATGAGAATCCAAAAACAACTAAAACACTATCTTGTTTTTCCAATTCAAAACTTAGCATTCTTAATAATTGATAATAATGTTGTTGAAAAACTGTGTCAGAAAATTTTTCCTTCGTTGGATTTACTACTGGAAAATTTTTATATTTTTCGTAAAAAGAATCTATTAAATCAGAAAATTTCTCAAAAATAGTTGTCAGTTCTATTGAAAAGTTCAGTTCCTCAAGTGTTCCAAACAAAATAGATTCTTCATATTTATTCGGATCAAGCAACCTCTCGTCAGGATCCCAAGTAGTATTATTGTAGTAATCTATTGCTTTTTTTATTTTATCACTTAAATCACAAAGTTCATTGTAGACTTCATTTTCTAAACTAACTTCAATTTCATTATTAACGTTACTCCAAGTGACCGAACCATGAATTTTTAGCAAATTAATTGTTGGAATTTCTCGTTGGAAGGAGTCACTCATCCCAGAATGAGATATTTTTAAGTGGTAATTTTCAGTTGAAATATACTTCTTAAAAAAACCTCTACTTCCATCATTAAAGTAAGTCAGTCTATTTTTCTTACTTAATGAATCAAATGTATTTTCAAACAAAGTATCATAATTAGACGTAAATATATTAACTCTTTTAGGTCTATCAAAACCTTCATTATTTAGATAATTAATTAAATTTTGAATAAAACGTTCATATTGCTTATGTGTCTCATTATTTAAATCAAAATCAATAATTTTTGTTTTTCGAATCCACAGTTCAAACCAAATAAAATATAATACTTTTTTTTGGTTTTCATCGAAATCTTTCGAGGTTAACAGATCTTCAAAAGACTTATTAATCGATTTCATCCATAGCGTTGGCACTACTCCAAAAGAAGCTCCTGCTCCTATTAGAAAATTGACATTTTTCCCTTGAATATCTTTTAAAAATTGATCAGAATCCATTAGTTCTCACTTTCAATATTGGGAGAAGCCCCTTCCGTAGGCACACAATAAAGGAACCTCATGTATATCACATCACTTAATATTATTATACCATGTAACATGCATTTAAATAATCTTTACTTTGAAAAATCTTTTTATTTTCCTTTGATCTTGAGTGAGAATAAGATGTTTATTTGTAAATCCCTAATTCCAATAGTAATCAAACTTGACTTATTGAGGATCTCTTTATGGTTCGTCCCAATGATTATCACATGATTTATGAATAAAGGAATCTTCTATCTGATAGGGTCCAGTTTGATAAATTATTTTTCAAATTTAATAGTATCCTTAATATGATTACCAACCTTATAAACAGTTTCTAAGTCCAACTATCCTATTTATTATATTTAAAACCATAAACTGATGATAAAAACGGCTAGGTGCTCTTTATACATTCGAAATTATTCCAAACATAAATGTTATATAAGATAAACTTTCCGAAAAACAACTATTTTCCCGAAAGTTATTATTTGCTATTATAATAGACATTCCTTCATTTTTCCGTTATAACAGACACTGACATACTCTTGTAATATTATTTTAGTATAATTAAAATTATAGAAGGAGGCACAGATTATGAGAAAATTTATAGGTATACTACTACTTTCATTATCAATAATTACGTTAATTGCTTGCTCTAAAAACAACTACCAATCTTTAGATGGTGAGTATTATTGGATCTCAAGTGAAAGAAACGAGTTAGCGTTTACTATTAAAGGAAATAATGCTTCCATTGAGCATGGAGAAGCCGACGGCTTTACCATTAACAAACAAAAGAATACGATCGAATTAACTGGACAAAATATTGCAAGTCGAACAGAAGAATATTCATTTAAAGATGGGGTCTTTTCTGTTGATATTAGTGGAGTTAAGCATGACTACTATCTTAAAGGTAGCGAAGCGTATAAAAAGGCTCTAAAACAATATGGATATAAATAACATCATTCACACCTATTTTACCGAATAGGTGTTTTTTTGTGCTGAACAGATTACTTCAAAAAACTTTTAAGCTTATTCTTAACCGAATAGTTTATATTTCATGCAAATTAGTTTAATCAAAGAGATTGGATTATATTTTATTATACAATGTATTCATGAATAATTTAAAAGAAGAAAATATTAGAAGAGCGATCTGGCATATAAAGCGACATTTAGAAGGATTATGGAATTCTCGAGATGAAGTAGATAGAAAATATGAAATGTTTCATCTGCAATCTAGTGTTGAATGTTTAGAACGTGTAATGAACAACGAAAAACCCTATCCACCTATGGATAGGGAAGAAGTATTTTGAGCATAATTTTTGCAGTTTATACTAAAACTGCACCCCAAAAGTTAGACAGAGTAATCTAACTTTTGGGGTGCAGCACATGGTTCATTTCTTTATTCAATCACTTGACTTTATGCTACTTTCTTGTACCAGTGAGCTGATTTTTTAGGATAGCGTTCTTGGGTTTCAAAGTCCACATAAAAGAGTCCATAGCGTTTTTCGTAACCATTTGACCAATAGAAGACCGTTTTGACCTGCTATTCTACCAGCCCTCTGATTATATTTCAATTAAAAATATCAGCTTTATTTTAGTTCCTTTAAATATCAATTCTATTCAAAATCATTTATAAATCTCGCCAACTTTTGGCCTTCTATTTTGAAATGGGTATTCATATACCTTAGTGTCGCTCGAATCATCCCAATACACAACAAACCAATCATTATCTAAAGCCACAAATTCGATGACTTCGCCATCCTTATAACTAGGCCTTGTTTGTCTCTTTTCTAAATAGTCAATACGTTCTTTGATAGTCGCGTTTTTATTGATCATGTAGACTAAAGGAAATACAAGAATGATGCCTAATAAGACAGTAGATATCAGTCCGATCAGAATAAATTTGTTCTCTTTACTCATATTCAAATTTCTATCTCCTTTCTCATCCAATTGAGATAAGATACAAAAACAATTAGGAAAGATTGCCCTTAATTCTACCATTCGTCACGATCAGTCGAATAGTAGAAACCATCGTTTTCCTCTTCCGATGTTGTCATTTTACCGTCCCAAGTATCTCCTGGATGTACTGTTTTAAAATAATTACGGCTAACTTTTTGATAGTTTTTTACGCTATCGCTTTCACTCCATACTACAATATAATAGCTTTTCATTTCATCTTTATCTTCTAAAATATCGTCGTAGTTATATTTGTTAGTCCCTTTATCAACAAGGATTTTCTCAACAATCTCCTTGTCTTTATATCCTAGAGGATTATTTTGTTTTCTCTCCAGTTGTCGTTCGCGGTTTAAATTATTCCCGATTTGACTACTAGTATTGAATATTCCGAAAACCATAATAGCAACTACTACTATAGATATAGCCCACCCTTTAAGCAATTTTCTATTAAACTCTTGCATCTCCTGTGTTTACTCTCTTTCAAAACTCTTCTTATAGGATTCATTCTAGAAGACCTTCCTTATAGAATGAACTTTTCATAATCGAATCATTATATCACAAATTAAGCAGTAGGAAAGGCTTTTTAGGGAATAAAAAAGCGCAAATTAATTAAAACTTGCGCTTCCTACTCTTGATAAATATTATTAACCAACTTTCCGAAAAATTAAGTTTTTCAGAAAGATATTTTTTATTTGTTGATTAATCATTTATTATTACTTATAACACTAAAACGTTCGCTCCTAGTATTTTATGCTAAGTTTTTTAAAATGAGTATCGTATCGACATTCTTCTATTGCAAAAGTTTGATTTTTAATAAAGCATTTTCACCAACGCATCCAGTTCACTTTCTAGTTCAGTGATACTTAAATCTTTTTTGGCATTTAGGTGAATAGCTTCGGATTTTCTTGCAATATCAACATGTAAACTGTTGTTCTCATCAAATTTAGGAATTCTAATGTTTTTCAACACATCTACGCCTCTATTTAAGCCCACTGAATATGCATCAATAATATCTCTTATGCTTTTTGAATTTAATATAGCTGATATATAATACGCTTCCTCCATGGTTTCAGTTGCTAACATTAGAACTTTTGAATCCACTACAACAGGTTTATCATTGCCATCAAACAGAGATAAATCCGCATTAGGTAAAGAACTATAGTTCCCGATTGCAACAGCTGCAAAACTACTTGCTTGTTCTTTCCAAATCACCTTACAATCTGCAAATGTATAGTCACCAACATTGTCCAGTCGATACCATGGTTGCGTGTCTGGATTATAGAATTTCCCACTCTGTATTCTGCTAGCCAAAAGCCCATCTCTATAGTATTCTAACCACATATAGGTTTGTGGAGCCTCTGCAGCTAAAATAGTTTCATCAAGTCCATATGGGGTATCAATTTTGTGAGGAACCAACATAAACTCATTTGAAACTACTTTCCATCTTTGGATATTTCGACCTCCTAACATTGGATATACAAATGTATCTTCTATTATCCCTCTCTGTTCACCCTTTGACTTCAAGTCTTTCCTTCTCTGGCGAGACATATCATTTATTATATTCAACGAGCCATCTTTATTTTTAGATGGAGTCTGTAGTACGTATACTCCTTTAGCACCAGCAGGTTCAATACCTTTTCTTCCTCTGTATTCTGCAGCCGTACCATTTAGTAATACATTGTTGACTAGTGCAATTTCATCTGCTTCCAGAGTTAACCAAGACGATTGAATATCAGACTCATCAATCGGCTTCGCAGATAATTTTCGGCTTTCAATATATTTTGAAACCTGATTCCAACTAAAATGTGCTTCAAATGGAACTTTTTTCTTATAAGACCACTCATACCAGGAGTCCATTGGATAGGACATTAGCTTATTTTTTTCAAATAGCACCCCTATTGTTCTTACGGTGTGTTTTGGTTTGAAAATTTGGATATCGTTATAATCATCTACCGAAGTAATTTTAACCGGAATTTGTTGGTCATTTCTTGTTATGGAAAGTTTCCTAAAACCTTCCCCACCTTTTGTTGACTTCAAAAATGTCCACGGAAGCAGGAAGTACATTTTCCCATTTTCCTTAAGATATTGGTCTAGTGCGACATAAGTTACCGCCATTCCAAAGTCATCATGTGTCGTTTTCTTGTCGTAGGCATTCTTTTCAAAAATTCCATAGCTCTTCCAAACTTCTAAGGTTCCTTCTCTGTAGACTTTACTCATTGATTTCCACGCTATCCACGGTGGATTACCGACTACAAAATCAAACCTTTGTTTCAGCATTACTGGAGCAAAACTATTTTTCAAAATACGTCCCCAAAATGAATCTTGTGCACTTCTATGGTAGCGTATCATATCTTCGTACATTTCTGCAACAGCTTTCCTTTGCGATTCAGAAAGTCCAAATTTATTTAAAATGAGTGCCTCAAAGACTGAAAATGGCCTATCTTTTTCAACAGAATCGCTAATATCATCTAAAAATCTGCTTCCTGCATCAAAGCTATCAAACTTCGGTATTACAAAATCTCCTACAGAAGTCTGAGCTTTAAAAGTTTCTCTATTTTCTTCTGAATATACGATAGGTGATAATACAGAATCTGAAATATATATCGGGATTGAGAGTGGTTCAGGGAAATCAGAGAATTTTCCCTCTATCGATGAAAACAGAGTCAGTATGTAGTTCGCTTTTGCGGAAACTGCTGAAATTGGATTTAAATCAAAACCAACAATGTTTTCTGTAATTACTCTCGCAGCCCCAAAGTTTACACTATTATTTTCGCTATGAATCGTCCTTTTTAGAGCTTGAATCACAAAGGCACCTGAACCACAGGTAGGGTCAATTATTTTTTTGTCAAGTTCCCCTGTATAACCGATTCTATCTAATGAATGTTCAACAACCCAATCAGGTGAAAAATATTCTCCCAAAAGATGTCTGATTTTATCAGGGATAAGAGTCATATAGATTTCTTGTAAAACATCTTGGACGCTTTCCGGCCTTAACTTATAGGTTGCTAAATCGAAATTACTGAGCATCACATAGATATCCTTAACGATTTCCAACATTTCACTTGTATCTGACTTATCATAGAGATAAGTAAACCATTCATAATAGTGGATTTCAAAAAAGTTAGAGATTATTTTTGAATTCTCTGTATTCCTTCCTTCAAACAATGAAACCACTTCACTCCATGTTGGACTAAAATTATTTACTAAAGCTGGATTGACCATCTTATTGATAAAAGAATCAATCAATAATTTCAGAAAAATATTAAAGTATGTCTGCGTTGAAAAAAGGAAAAGCTTAGAATCTATATCAATTTGCTCTTCCACACCATAAAGTTTTTTTATAGCATCAGAAGTTTCATTGAATTCCGTTTCTTGTTCCTCATTACCAAACATAGCTCCGAATGTCCTATCCCATTCATAATAAAGAGTCTTCGTTCTTTGGTTTCCATCCAGCAAGAGTTGGGAATCTATAATATTATAGATTCTCTGAATTCCGTCTGAAATCTTTTGGTTTCTAGGAGAAAAAACTGCTGATAAATTTTCCTTGGTGATTTTCGTTTTTTCTGTTGAATTAAACAGAAGAATTAGTTGCTCAAGACCATCTCTAAAATTATACTTCTTCCATGTAAATTTATATGGACACTTAGTCTCATTACTTTCGTATATTTCCTCAAAACGTGTCCGAGTTAAATCGATACTGTGTTCTTCAACAACTTTTGCAAATCTAGCAAATAACCACTCATTACCATCAAAGCCGACACCGAAAGTTTCTAGAATTGAATCGTCAATTACATCACCTATAACACTATTTAATATATATTGATACAATCCACTATCATTTTTGCTTTGTTCACGCCCAAATAGCGCCTCGAGCTCGCCCTTGCTTTTTTCAAAATAATTATACTTTTTGTACTCAATAACTAAATTTGCTATCGTCCCATCCGCTCTACCACCTTTAACAAAGGTTCTTTCTGATTGAAATGTAGTATGCGGTGCGTACTCTTTTTGAATCGGGGAAAATATATCACTATAAGCATATATCTTTACATCGTCTTCTGTTTTTAGAGTTCTACTCCTAAACTCTCTAAGTAAGTCATCAATATGTATCGACATTTGTTTACTCCTTGTTTATCTTATTACATTCTATTATACCACAGCTAAAAATCGCTAGAAAGAGTATTTCCTCTATATCTAAACTTCCTCACTCCCACTTTATTCCTACTAAACTCAACAGTAAAATAGAAATAGTGGTTTCTCCCGTCCTTACGACTGATATTCTCATCAAGTACAAAGTATTTTAGCGATGATGTAAGGTCAATAAATCCCTCATCAATAGAATAAGGGAGAATGTCATCTGGGCTGGCAAAGTTTTGAAAAATGTGCTGGATTTCCATGTTTTTCTCAATATACAAGTCCATGTGAGGGGGGAACGATATGAGTAATCCTAGCCCACTCTTCGATAAATCGGACATAATCAAGGGTTATAGGCAGGCCTTGTCTGCGTGCTACATAATAGTTGAATTTCTTGGTCTTAATATCAAAAGGCAGGTCATAGGAACGGCTACCAAACACTTTCTTAAACATCGGCGAGGAAGCTAATATCAAGTCATTAGCATTCTCCACTATACTCATGACACAAAGAGAGGTTTTCAAAGGATGCAGTCCACGCTCTACACACTCAACGCTAGCATAGAAGGATTTCATATCCACAAAAGCTATATCACTTTTTGGTTCTCGTGAATAATCAAAATAGCCCATAGTTAGTCCTCCAAAGGCATAAAGTGACCAACAATCTTTCCGACAACTCGTGGGTTCTCATCAAATGGAGCGAACTTGTCAGGATAATCTTTATTGATTGATACCAAGCGGAGGCCTTCTTCCTCACGATAGACTTTCTTGATGTAGGTCTGTGAATCCCAGACGACTGCATAAACAGCACCGTCATAATCGAATCCAGTTTCTCTAATAAGAGCTACTTCTCCATTCTGGTAGGTCGGTTCCATCGAGTTCCCGTCAACCCAAGAGGCAAAATCGTGAGGTAGTTCTTCGTTGTAATAAACCACGTCATAGTCCAGGTCACCATAAACAGAGGCACCAATACCTGCAGAAAGTTTCTCGTAAACATGATACTCTGAACGCTTCTCTGCAATGCTGATAACCTTCTGTGACAATACCAGGTCACGAACGTAGGTAATGGCTTTCTCCTGGTTTGGCTCTGTCAGTTGCTTATAAAGGGATGAGATTTCATCTTCGCTCAAATAACCTTCTGGAACCTTTAAGACTTTTTCCAACTTAGTAATATTGGCTTTAGTTGGTTTTGACAAGCCTTTTTCCCACTTGAAGTACGCCTGCTTTGAAACACCGATGCGTTCAGCCAACTCTTGTTGCTCTATGCCTAGTTCTTCTCGTTTTTGTTTTAATTTATCAGGTTGATACATAACTACCTCTTTTCTAATAGGAGTATTGTTTTTGCTCTTGATTTCGCTTGCTTTGCGGTCAACTTATCTGTACGCCAGGCGTAGCCTACTGACTGCCCAAAGTCATACTCTAACCAAGTATCAATATCATCTTCTTTCTCTAATTCCTTGCGAAAGCTATTTTCTAGCAACTCAGGGAACTCTGTACTTGCCACAAAATAACACTCTCTCAAGCGATTCAGAACTTTAGCAAGAACATCCTCTTCCACCGCTCGGTACTCGTCTTCAATCTCGATATGGGCTTCTTCAAAAAGACTGAGAACAGGCTTGCTTTGACCTGTTTGATATTGATAAATGGCTGAGCTAACCTCTTGATTATCTCGTTTCAAACGATAGCGGAATAAATCTTGTAATCGAAATTTCAAGGCATCTGCTGATACGGATAACTCTGTCATGACCTGTTTGAAACTATCCAAGCGATAATAGATTTTTGACAGCAAGACAATATCAGGCATGAGAATATAAGCTGAGAACTGGTTGGCTTCGCTTTCTTCAACTGTATCTTCTTTACTGCTTAATTGTGTAAACTGTTTACCTGAATGTCCCAAGATATAATGACCTAGTTCATGACATTTGGTGAAGTTCTGCTTTACTTGCGGGTTCTGACTTTCATATGAGATTGAAATACCATCCTCATCAATCATAGTAAGTCCTTCAATCTTCTGATTGGTAAAGTGATGCTCCATTACTTTGATACCGAATTTCTGGATGCAATTATCGAAATAGTAATGAAAGTGATAATTCAGGGGTGACACCTGATTATCCTTCATAAATCGGTATAGTTGTTCTCTTGCAATTTGGGTTACTCTTGTATAAACGTCTCTCACAGCACACCTCCTCACAAATTTATCAGTCAACTATTTGGTTGACTAAGATTATATAAAAAAAGTGGACGATTGTCCACCGAAAATTAGTTTAATAACTAACACGCCTATCTTGCAACCAGATTGAAACCCTATCATTAACACATTTGTAACACGATTCTTGTAAAATAAATTCCATCTATGAGGAAACATTTATGAAAAATTTACTTAGCTTTATTGCACTTGCTTTTACTACCATCGTCTTAGTCGCTTGCTCAAGCAAACCTAATATAGACGGGGAATACTATGAAATCGGCGACTTCGGAACTGACCTGGTCATCACAATTAAAGGCGATAAAGGTACTGTTGATGCCGAAGATTCAACTAGCAGCATGACGATTGATACTGACACACAGACCTTTGAAATCTTAGGATTCGTCAATCCAACGTTCAAATATGAATACAAGGATTATGTTATCACAGCAAATATTACAGGTTCCGAACGCCAGTACTTCAAAAAAGGTAGTAAGACTTATAAGAAAGAAATCAAAAGATTTAATTAATAAAAAGTGGACAACTGTCCACTTTTTATGATACTAGTTATCAACTACCTTATCTAAACCATCCTTCGTAAATCGTTCTATTATATTTTTTAATATATCGAGGAGTTCATCATAACTTATAATACTAATTATGTTTGAAAATTGATTTTTAAGTATCCTATAGCTTTCTTTCTGTCTCTCATTAAAGGTATTCGTTCTACCCATTATTATCATTCCTTTAACATTATTAATTTGAACTTCTTCATCAAAACCAGCCTTTCTCAGCTTCTCTTCGATTTTTTTAATATTTTGACTAGGATTCCCAGTGAGTTGACGTATATAGTATTCTACTTGCATTGCTGTACCTGTTAATTCAAGTGAAGGAACGTAATTGTCTCTATATTTCGCCTTTCTCAAAATAGACTTCTCAGGTCTTTTTATTTCAATGATATCTACATTATTTAGAAAGTCAACTAGGATGAAATCAACCCGTTTATTGTTTCCCATAGTTACTTCATCAATCGCAAATTGGTAGTGAGGATAAATTAATAAAATAATATTCAATATTTCCTCTTGCCATTTTTTTTCACGTACTCCCTCGTTTTCTAGTAGTTCTTCTAATTTTTGAAAAGCCAAATTAAATTTTTGAATTTCATTTTCTGTTATTTGGCTATCAATGTCATCCGAAAACAAAGGTTGATTAATTGACTTATTTTTTACTTTTTCCCTTCTTTCTATATGTCTTTCATAAATTTCTTCATAATTTTTATTTAGTTCAAAATGTTCTTCAATTTTTTCAGATAATACTTTATTCGTATAATGCTCTAAAGTTGTCTTAGTCGGAAATGATTTTATTAATTCATTGTATTCTTCAAATGTGATATGATTTTTTGAATCATCATAAACCTCTGGTACAATAATTAAATCTTCGTTTATTAAGTCGTCAATTTTTTTAAAATTTGATATTCTATTTGTAACAAAATGTTTTAACTTTAATTTATCAATAAAAGAACTATGTATTCTAACTTCATGTTTTAAATTAAATACTTCTGCGTTTAGAATAAGGTATTCATCTTTTAAATCCCCAATTTCAATTGCCCATTCATCTTGATAGTTATAAGAACCTTGTTCTAAATTTCCATATTCATCAATAAAAAAATACAACCCTGGACGTAAATGAAATGTCCCTCGAGATGTGAATTTGCTATCTAACGAATACACAGGACGCCAACTATTTTCAAATGATATATAAATCTTATTGTTTTTTTCAAAAATTCTATTCATAATTATCTTATTTTTTATCCTCTTCAAAAGCTTTCTTCCGTTCTTTCATGAAATCCATCAATTCTTCACGGAAGGCAGCTTTTTCCTCATCCGTCATACCGTCTGATGCCATACGGAATAGAACTTCAACATTTGATAATTCATCTTCATCATCTTTTCCTGACAGGTAGTCCATTGTAACTCCGAAAAAGTCTGCAAATTTTTGAAGTGTCTCTGAGGTTGGCTTTCTTTTTCCTGCTTCCCAGCGGGCATATTGAGGTTGAGAGACACCCACTTTTTCAGCCACTTCCGTCTGTGTTAATTTTGCTTGTAATCTCAATGATTTCAACCGTTCTGCAAATTCCATTGTCTATTCCTTCAAAAAATTTTTATTTTTTACAAAAAACAGTTGACTTTATAACCAGTTGGATATATAATATAAATATAGCCGATAGGATATAAGTATCTTTGAAATAAAAGCCTTATTCCAAAGGCTTCCTATCACTGTTCATTGCAAATTAAATAAAAAGTGCGTCTGACAACCAGAGGACTGACTATCAAACTACACTAAACTTCGTACCTTTATTGTAATTTATTTGATACTAAAAGTCAAGTCCGTTTTATGGTTGAAGTGAAGATAAAAAAACAAGAATCAATTCTTGTGGGCTTCCACGCATTTCGGACTTTCGCACTTTTCCGAATAGTAAAGTGAACTGGCTTCGCCAAAGGGCGTAAGAGAATCTTTTGGGCATGATCATGACTACCTAAAGAGATTGGCTGGGAAAGCGATGGTAATTGACGCAATGCACCTTGCTAAACGTTGCCACCGTGGAAAGAGGGATCTTTCCAACCAAATAACTTTTCTTTACTGCTGTCTATCTTTTGATAGACCTACTCTCAAGCTACTAAGTTCTTTCCTTTTTTCACTTAGTAGCTTTTTTACTTATTACAATAAAGGAGAATGAAATGACAAACTTTTTTCGCATTACAATGTAAACGACTCTATGAAAACTATCTATTTACTTATGAGATGTTTGATAGTTCAGAAAGTCTACTAGCTAAACTATATAGTCAAGCCCTGGTAGATATGGATCATTTGGTCTCTAAGGCAAAAGAAACAGGATTTGCTTATGGAGATATTGATCTCTATAGTCGCATGTATAAACGCAAAATTTTTAATCACTATTACTCAAGAGTGAAGCAACTAGCTTAACTCTTTTTATTTTACACTCAGAAAGGAAACTCTTATGATCTCAGAAACACTTAAAATGAAACCCGAATTTATTGGCCCTGCTTACTATGAACGTTTAGGAGATGCTCCTAAATTTATTTTTAGAAAAGAAGGCAAATACCAACGTCACATTCTAAACAGCGCAGAGCACGGTGCCTTTCATGTCATTACACCAGCCTCTACAACAGTCTTTCCAGAAGATTCTCTAGTAGAAGCGGTTAACCCAATTTTTTTCCCAGACACTGCTCTAAATGGCAATACTGTTGCACCTTATCTCAATGTCTTTGCGGAAAAATTGGTACTTAAAAAATAAGAAATAAAAGGAGAAAATCACATGGCTAAAATTGGATTAAACTACGGAGAAAAACTACAAATTGCTGACAAAACTTATCGTGTCATTACAGATGGGCTAGATGTCCCTGCAGTCCTTGGAAAACTGACTTTCCGAGGCATTGAAGGCCCGGATATCATCTTTGAGGTGGATCGCTCACAACGGAACCCTGATGGATCATTTGTCCAAGTCAATACAGGTGAGATCCGTGGGATTGTTGTAGGGATTCATTCTTCTGTCCAACACGAAACACTTTTTTTCACTATCGCAGATATGTCTGAGTCTGAAATTGAAAATTTAGGCATTAAATATCGAGAAGAGGTTGAACTAGAAGATATTGTTATTACGCATACTCATGTCAATCGTAATGATATCTATAAGCTTTTTGCTTCTAAAATCAAGAAAAAAGCTGGAAGCGCACCGACTAAAGAAAACAAACCGGTAGAAAATAAGAAGGAAAACTAGGAGGTGATGCAGGATGAAACTCTTTACCTATAGAGGAAAAAGAGTTCGCGTTTTTCATCGTAAACTAAAGGGAATCACATGGTTTATCTGGTGGTTTCCTTTTTTGTTGGCTATTAGTTTCAACAGCTACTTACAGTTAGAAGAATTAAAAGTCCATCCCTTACCCCAAGGATATTTTCTAGGAACTGTATTCCTCTTTTCTTTGATCTTCTCTTGGTTTATCAATAGGGTTTGCTACAGAAAGTTGCTCTTTTTTCAAAAGCTCAACAGCCTTCGAATTCTTTCTCGCTTTTTGCTAGAGAATAACCTCTATCTAGTTAAAAAGGTCAAACGAGATAAAGGAATAGTTGAGAAAATCAATCTTCCAAAAGTTTACCTAAAACAAAGTCATTACGAAATTCAAGTCAGTTTTATATTAGAAGGAAACAAGTTTCAAGATCGATTTTTAAATCTTGGCTCTACTCTTGAAGTCATGTTCAATGGGGACTTTCGTGATAAGAGTTTTGATAATTGTTTTGTTAAATACAAAATTGCCATCAATCGGATTGATAGTCGCATTTCAATTGATCAAGTTGAAGTGAAAGGTTCAAAAATCCGACTTATGAAAGATGTATACTGGGACTATGTGAAAGATTCCCACTTACTAGTTGGTGGAGGTACTGGCGGAGGAAAAACTGTTACTCTCATGTCCATTATCTATGCCCTATTAAAAGTTGGCTATATCGATATTTGTGATCCTAAAAACTCAGACTTAGCTTCTTTAAAGAAACTTCCAGTATTTCATGGTCGAGTGTATTCTAGTAAAGAGGATATCATTCATTGCTTTAGAGAGAATGTCGAGTTTATGAAGAAGCGCTATGAAGTCTTAACGTCTTTTCCAGACTATAGACCAGGTACCTTTTATACCCAGTACAATCTAAAGCCTAAATTTATTCTTGTGGACGAGTGGGCAGCTCTTATGGCCAAGATTGATCGAGACTATAGCCAACAATCGGAGCTCATGGAATACCTAACTCAAATCGTTCTGGAGGGTCGTCAAGCTGGAGTATATGTGATCTTTGCCATGCAAAGGCCTGATGGAGAATATATCAAAACTTCTCTTCGGGACAACTTTATGATGCGTCTTTCTGTCGGTCATTTAGAATCAACAGGATATGACATGATGTTTGGAGATGCTAATAAAACCAAAAAATTTAAAAAGCTAGACGAGATTAATGGAGTGAAAGTAGTCGGTCGTGGTTATATTGCTTCAAATGGTAATCTTGCTGGAGAATTTTATTCACCTTATATTCCACTTGATCAAGGATTTTCATTCTATGATGAATACGCTAAAATTCCCATTATGGAATTTGAAGGAGAGGAATTCTCAGTATTTGAAGAATATAAAGCACCGGTTGAAAAAATTGCTCCTATAAAGGAAAAGGAGGCTATAGGAAACGAACCAAACAAGAGACCACTCAAGGAATTTGCGGAGGAGCACGATCTAAAGATGCAAACTCTTCGAAAAATCATCCCTTATATGGAAGAGCACGAGATCTCATTTGAACGGACTGACTCCGCTATTCTCATTGAACCTTTTCAAGAAAAACTTCTTCTTGAAACTCTGGTTCACTTTGAAGAGGGGGGACGAAGATCTTATGCCAAAGCCGTTCAGATGGCACTTAGTCATCAGGAACTAGGACAAGGGCAAGGGCAAGCCTGACACAAGTCAGGCGCAGACCGTAGCCCGAAGTTCCTAGTTTCTGATGATGAAACCCCCGATTTCTAATTCCGAGAATCAATTGGAAATAAAAAAGAATGCTGATAAATCAACATTCTTTTTGTAATGTATTTTATGAAATTCCAATCCTTTGACTGTTTGGCTACCAAAAAGCTACCAAAATAGACCAATCCCTTAAAGTATAGTATACACAACACCTTTCAATTAGTTATCCTAGTCTTCTCCAATCATCATCAATCGAAAATTCCAAATTTACTTAATCTAATAAATAGGGAGTTCAAGATGTACTAAATATCCAGTACTTCTACTATTTCTCCATTTTTTTCTTTAAACATAATTTTTTTGACTACTTCTTCTCCTAAATATTTTGTAAACTTAGTCAATTCTGTTGATACTTCAAATACTATATTATGTTTTATATCACTTAATTCAAAACTCGAATCATATCTTGTTTTATCTGACCAATAGTTCCAATTTATATCTGTCCTTTCATAATAAACATAGTTTCCTTTTGGAGTTACAAATACTCTTTTATTTATTAACTTCTTTTCATCTTCGGATTTAAATATTTCAGAATACAGCTTCACCCCTTTAAATACTTTGTAATTGCTAATTTTATCATTTGAAATATTTAATTTAATTTCTTCATACTTCATAGAAAACCTCCACAAATTCAAATTTGTCATACAATCAATTTACTTGCCAATTTGTAAACCTGTTGTATCTTTTTACTTTCTAATTTCCAGCTATCAAGCTCAATTTTAATCAACTCTGGAAATTTCTTACTAATGTCCCTTAAAGCATTTCCAACAGATTTTCTCACATATTCGCTTGCATCTTCTTTTAAGTTTGCAATTCTTTCAATAGCTTCATTCGGATTATCTTTGAAATATGGTCTACTTGTCCATATTCTTAACCCCTCTGTAACTGCTCTCCTTGTATTAGGATTATTGTTTTTTAACCATTCATCAATTATTGGAAGTGCTTTTTCATATCCTATTTTCTTGCAAAATTCATCAAATGCCTTTGCCAATACTTCCTGAACTCTCCAATTGTCATCCTTGGAAACTTCATCTCTCATAAATGCTAAAATATCAGCTTGTTCTGATAAATATCCAAAAAGAAATACACCGTACATTCTTACTTGATAGGTATCAGATTTATATGCTAAAAATGCCAAATTCTTAGCATATTCATTATCATTAGCTTTATAATCAGTTAAGGCTCTTTTCTCTTCCTCTTTGAAACCATTTTCTATCAAAGAAAACTCTTTTTCTAAACTCGCAATATATTCTTTCAAGTTGCCTCGCCTCCTCATAAAATATCTATTTTCCTACAACGCTTTAATCTTCTCATTTATCAATTCAATAAACAGATTGGAGCAAATCAAGCCAAAATGACTGACTGTCTTGTCTTTCATTGCCACGGTTTTCCCAGCGTTTAATAAATGCTTTAGCTTGCTTTTTTTGTTCTCGGATGTTATTCACTTTTAATTCTCCAACCAATGCATTATTTTGACTTGTTTATTAAGAAGTCCTGTAAAAGACTAATAATTTGGTTTTTATCTTCCTCTGTTAATTCATGCTCTCTCAATAAACTAACTATCTCCTCAAGGCCATCATCTCGTCCTTTAAGAATCTCAAAAGAAGTATTTAAGATTTCAGCTAGTTTCTCTACTGTTTCATCTTTTGGATTTCTCCCACCGTTTTCCCACCTAGCGTACTGGGCTTGAGCTACACCTAACTTTTCAGCAACTTCTAATTGAGTAAGTCCTGCATCTAGTCGGGCTTTTTTTATATTGTCTTTTAACATTTTAAAATTCCTTTCATTTTTCTATTGACTTATAACCAAAATGGTTGTATTATACTTATATAACCAAAACGGTTATATAAAAACAAAGCATACAAAATAAGTGATACTAGTTAAATTTATGAGTATGCAAAAACACCCCTGAAAGCTCTGCAAAGCGTTCTGAGGCTTTCGTTTAAAACCAATACAATTATACCAAAATGGTAATAAAAAGTCCATAAAAAGTGAGATATGGCTAGATTGAGGATATTATGACATCAACACAATTGGCATTTCAAAACAACAAAATTAACAATACTCATTCTTTTTATTCGCCTAGTTTAGAAGAATATATTCAAGTAAATGATGATGTATTTAACGATATTCGAGACGAAGAAATTGAACTTCGAGCACTTGAACTGCTCTCGAGTTTTCTAGACAAGTATTTTGGGTAGTTTAAAAACTAATAAATTAGAGATTGGGAGACAAGTGCAAGGGCGCGGGCCGAAGGCAGAGCGCCCGAAGCTCGAAGTTCTCCCAATCTCTAACATAAAAGCTGGCGTTTCTAACAGCCAGCAATCCGATACACTTAAGGCAACGTCCTAAGTAACGAGCCATTGGCAAAAATCAATAGTAGCAACGAATTACGCAGATTTTAAGCATAGAAAGGAGGCGTTACATTGAAAAATACCATTCAATCTCTACGAGAATATCAAAATAAAGTAGATTTATCAGAACTAGAAAAATCTATTTATATCAGTATTGACCGATTAACAGTAATCTTTGATAGTGAAAATCAATCACTTAGACGAATATTTCGTGAATTACGAAAATCACTCGATAATATAATTCAAGAATTTAGTATTCAAGAAAATCTAAGAGAAGACTATTTTACTCTTTATAAAACGATAAACGAAGATAGTATAAATCTAATTTTCTTTCAACTATCGGATTATGGTGGTTATCAAGTCATACGCCTAGACTTCAACCCAAACTCACTAAAAGAATTTGAGGGGTTACAAGTGTGGAGGCAGATTATGAATTACGCTCGATTAAATCGATTAGAAATTAGACTGTCACGATTAGATCTTGCTTTTGATATCTTTAACAGGCCAGAAATAGTTTTTTTACAACATATCAAAGGAGGGGTTAGTCATAAAATATTCTACGGTAGAGGGGGAAATATAGAAAGTAAATACTGGGGTGCAAGTGGTAGCAACGTTCAAGTACGTTTGTACGATAAGAATATAGAGGTACTAAGTCACAAAAGAGCTGATAAATTAGATATAGAAAACAAACCCTTTTGGTGGCGGTTAGAGTTCCAACTACGAACAAAGGCTATAAACGAGGAAACCATTTCAGAGATTTCTAAACGATTGGAGAATTTTAGCTTTTTTAGTCTTTCAAGTGTTCCAGATGATAGCAAAGCATTTGCCTATATTTTTCTTCATGAACCAGCACTCTTACCCGAATTATTCCCTTATCTGAAACCTAATACTATAAGAGTTAAAAAAACTAGACTTAGAAAACATTTAAAAGCATTTGACAGTAGCTCATTTTCTTTAGAGCTACAAGATGCACTTAAAGAACAAACCCCACGATTAAATAATGAACTCAAACAATTAATAGGAGAATTCCTAGAACTTACTAGTAAAGGAGAAATTGACATATGAACGATAAATTAACTATGACAGTACAAGAAATTATGGACTTAGGTTTTTCAAAATGGACTGCTTATAATATTTTACGGCAAGCAAAACATATTATGGTTGAACGTGGATTCGATTTTTATAATAATAAAGGACTTGGAACTGTTCCAGTATCAGTTGTAGCGGAGATACTTGGATTGGAGGAACTACATGTCAAAAACTAGATATACCGGTGTTACGAAAGATGATAAGACTGGCAAATATACTTATTATTTTAAAGCTGGAGTTGACCTAGCTACTGGTAAACCTTATCAAGAACGTAGACGTGGTTTTCAAACCGCAAAAGAAGCCTTTGAAGCACGTACAAGAGCCTTGAATAAGATACAACAAAAAGGAGGAATTAAGCATACTCAATGGACTTTTAAGCAGTTTATGGAAGAAGTTTTTATGCCAAATTATTACGCTACAACAAGTCCGGATCTAGAACACAGACGTCAAGTTATATTCGATGAATTTATTCAATACTTTGGTAAGAAAAAACCTAGAGAAATTACTACTTATGATGTGATTAATTATAGAAACGGTTTATTAGAGAGATATTCAAATTCATATGCAAGAAACAAGATGACATTGCTTAATCAAGTTTTGAAAACTGCAAAAAAATATGGGTTGATTTTTCATGAAATTCCAACAAGTAATATCAGTCCAATTCCAATCATAAAAAAACATATAGATTTTTGGACAAAAGACGAGTTCCAAAAAGTAATACAATCACTTGATAAAAAGAGTTATTTTGAGCACTTTGTTTATACACTTTTTTGGCTTTATTATTTTACAGGAATGCGTGTAAATGAGGCGACTGCTCTTTATTGGGAAGATGTAGATTTTGAAAAGAAAACTCTAGCAATCAATCACAACTTACAGTACATAAATCGTGAAAATTGGGTTCGGCGTAACAAACTAAAAACTGAAAGCTCCAGACGAACCATTGGCCTTGATGATAATACTCTAAACGTACTTAAAGAATGGAAAGAACGACAAGCAAAAGTTGACAAG
Organism: Streptococcus atopicus; assembly: GCF_049166725.1. Taxonomy (NCBI): domain Bacteria; kingdom Bacillati; phylum Bacillota; class Bacilli; order Lactobacillales; family Streptococcaceae; genus Streptococcus; species Streptococcus atopicus. The sequence continues at coordinate 41,604 of NZ_JBMHFC010000009.1, read as the reverse complement.
ATACCATTCATTCTATCGCTTGATGGAAATCCATATCGTAAACGTAGTATTAGAGACCAGATTCTAAAATATTCTAAACGTGCAGGAGTTAAATACATTCAACCAAAAGGTTTAAGACACTCCCATGCGTCATTACTTATTAATGAATATAATGTAAATGCTCTATATATTCAAAGACGATTAGGTCATTCTGATGTCAAAACTACACTTAGCATTTATAGTCATTTATACCCAAACGCTGATTCCGAATTAACAGATAAACTCAATCTCATATCAAGTGATTTTATTGACTAAATCTCTTTGGCTACCAAATTAGCTACCAAAAAAAGAAAATACGCCTCAAAAGCCTCATTTTAAAGGGCTTTTTTTCATATTTTCCCACTATTTCTAATAGGGGGGTTACATTTGGCAAAATGGCAAAGTCCAACCCTCCTCATTCCTTGTGAGAGTTGGGATTGCGAATTTTAGAAAGTGTGTCACTCATTAAAAAGGAGGTGTCCCCATGAATGGATAAAATAAGCCCATTCAATCTTAAGAAATTCCGTCAAGAAACAGGCATGAGCCAAAAACAATTTGCAGAAGCGGTTGACCTACCTACTAGAACCTATCGCTCCTACGAAGCTGGCGAAAGAGGATTGAGCATTGAAAAGTTCCGTGACCTAAAAGCCAAACTAGGCTTTCATAGAGAGCATGAAAAACAAAGTTTGCGTGCTCGGATTGACTACTTGCGAATCTCTTTTCCTGCTCTACGTGACTTAGAGTCTTTCTGTGAAAACTTTCTCTTTTGTCATCTGAGCGAATTTAGCGCTCAGGAAACACGGCTCATGAACTACACCCATCTTTGGCAACGAGGCAATATCTGGATTTTTGATTTCTTTGATAAAGCAGAAACCAAAGACTACCAATCCTGTCTTCAACTATCAGGGCAAGGGTGCCGTGAGTTGGAAGTACTCCTAGAATACAAGGGAATCACTTGGCAGGCCTTCCTTCAAAATCTCTTCTATGCTTATGAGAATTGCCGAATTAAGAGGTTAGATATCGCTCTAGATGAGCTCTACAAAGGCTTTGGAAAAGAAGACCAACAGATTCATATCCCTAAGTTAATTGAGAAACTCTACGCTAAAGAAATAGTTCTTAATACCTTTCGGAAATGGAATGTAACAGGGGGTGGCTCTTTTATTGATAATGAGGATATGGAAGCCAATCACGGTTTATCTCTCTACTTTGGCTCAAGGCAAAGCCAACTCTACTTTAACTTTTACGAGAAACGCTATGAACTAGCCCGTCAAGAAAATATCTCCTTGGAAGAATCCTTGGAGATTTTTAGTATCTGGAATCGCTACGAACTTCGCTTTTCAGACCAGAAAGCACAAGGAGCTATTGAGGAATACATCAACGGTGTAGACCTTGGGGAAATCGCCCGTGGGGTTATCAATCATGAAATGCAAGTCTATGATGGAATCAATCAATTTGGAGCCTATAAGCCTGACCAAAAATGGCAACAACTTTTTGGTGGGGTAGAACCCTTGAAACTCTCAACCAGTCCCCAACCCTACTCTATTGAACGAACTATTCGCTGGCTGACCTATCAAGTAGCGAACTCTCTTGCTTTAGTTTCAGAAGCTGATCGTATCATGCAGACCGAATACATGAAGATGATACAAAATAGCGGGGAAATTACAGATCGTGGGAAGGCAATGTTAAAACTACTCAAAGCTAGTAAACATTATGAACATTAGAAAGGAAAACAACCTATGGAATACAAAGTTGAGATTAATTCACTAGAAAACTTTAAAGCTTGGTCAGGCGGATTAACAACTCTAAACACTGTTCGTGAACGTGGAGGATTGGATACCCTCAACATTATTTGTGAAGATATCTTCTGTGGGGATACCCCAACGGAAACTCAAATCAATGATTGGCTCTGGTTTGATTCTGATTTTATCTTCCAAGCACTTGGCTATGATGATCTTTTAGAGGCTTCTTAAATTGCTTAAGAAAATCTATCAAGCAGACTTCTTTCTCTTACCTGACAAAGAGTTTTGGCATTTCTACATTCTTTTAAGAAAAGGAAAGGAGTTCTACTATGAATGTGCTGGAAGATGCACCGAAAAGGAACCAAATTCTATGGGTCTGTACGATTACGAACATGCTTGTTTCACGTTAGAGGGACAAGTTCTTACTATCAATCAAAAGATGCGTCCCTCACTTATTGCTTACATCCAACAAACCATCAAGCAAAATCAAGAACGGTTTAGAAAGGAAATCGAAATGGCAACAAAAACAACCTTCACCCGACAAGTCGAACAAGTCGCTAATGAATTAGGAGAATTACTCAAAAAGAAAGATTACAAAGAATCTTGGACAAAAGCAGGTGAATTAAATAGCTTGTTGAAAAAAGAGGAAGCAAATACTTTAGCTCCCCAATTACTGGAACAACTCCAATACGAGTTAAAAGGCTATTACTTTATTAATTCAGAAATGGAAAAACTTAATAAACGATTCTATACAAAAGGAACCAAACTTATTGAGTTAGCCCAAGTGTAACAGGAGGAACTATGGACAATTTAAAATCCTATCTCTTAAAGGTGAGGCAATTTCTAGAACAATTTAAAAAGGTTGAACAGAAAAAGAAACCTCCAAAAATTAAAACCCTCACCAAAAAACAAGTTAATCTTGCCGTAGTTGGCGGAACTTGCTGCCTTCTCTTTATTGGGCTCATGGGTTCCATTCGAGCTATCACTCTATCCAATCAGGTTTCAAGTCTAAAAACAAGCATTGAAAACTTTGAAAAGGAAAAATCAGACACCCCTTCAACTACTAGGCAATATGACTACCGTCTACAATACTATCTAAATAATTTTGTTTATGCTTACTTTACCCTCTCACAAGAAAATAATAAGCAAACCGAACAAATTAATCACCTGAATTCCTTTTATGGTACCCTTCCTGACACCAAGTCACAAGGACAAGTCCGAAACCCTAGCGAGGTGATTTATTCGCAACTCGTCACTGTAACGGATAAAGTGGCAACCTACCGTGTCAAATACAGGGAATGGATCAAAAAGGACAACAACACCGAAAAAAAGGAAATCACAACAGGATTTAACATTCCTTTTGAGGAGGTCAATGGTAAATATCGTATCGCTGGTCTACCTTGGTTTTCAAGTCTTGACTCCTCACAAGCAACTCCATCTTCAAAAGACGAGCAATTGACCCTGTCAGCAACCGATCGTCTATCGGAGGATGAACACAAGAAAGTAGACAAGTTTTTAACTGTCTTTTTCACCAACTACACTACAAATCAAGACAATCTGAATTTGATTGCTAAAAATGTTTCTGTAGTCGCAAATACTACCTTTAAAAGTATTGACTACACCTATCTAAAAGAGGATGGGGAAAAGCTCATCGCAACTGTTCAAGTTACTTTTGAAGTAGGGGCTTCAACTCATTCAGAGAATTTCACTCTCACTCTTACTCAAAATAACGGGACTTACTTTGTAGATGAGTTAGCCCACACCATTCCTCTTAACTACGCAAAACAAGAAAAATAAAGGAGAACAACATGAACACAGAAAATCTACGAGCCTTCCTACAAGGAGATGCTGTTTGGGTACTAGGAGCAATTGCCGTCCTACTTGCAGTTAAAGCTTGGCGCAATAGTTCTTGGATCCAACTCTTTTCAGTAGTTTGTTTTTATGCTGTCATTGTCTCACTCACAAAAGGACAAGACATTCTAAAAGCATTTGGCTGGTTCCTTCGTCTCTTTGGGATTGAAACAGGACTCTAACTATGAAAGATGAAAAACTATATGATTACGCCAAGGGGCTTAACGCCCCTTATTGGATTCAAGAGATAAAAACTAAAAAAGGCACTCGCATTTGGTACTTTGCTACTCCCATGCAACTGTCTTTTTTTATAGTCTTTATCTTCATCTTTGTAACCATGCTCTTAGCTGGTGGTTTTATTCTTGTGCCTCTAGCTAAAGCTACTCATTCTATCTCGTTAATTCTCTACTGGTTTATCCCTTATAAGCTAGCAAAGTTTTATACAGAATACGAACCACATGGAAAGAAAATGCATCTCTTTCTAGCAGATTATCTAATCTACTGTTGGGATTTTAAACTTAACAAAAAAGCAATCTACCACGAAGATCGTATTGAACCAATTGAAGAAATCGTCTTTGAAAAAACAAACCTTTAGAAAGGAGGAACTATGTCTCTAACACTAACTTATCCCATCCTACAAACTCATGACAATCTTGTCTTGAAACGAGATCGGTCAGTAATGGCCTACTACCGTATTCCGAATACCCCAATCACCATCACGGATGACGAACGAAAAAACAAGCACAAATTAACCGTCGCTCAAATGATGAAGAAACTTCAAAAAAACCAATATTTTGAGGTTTCCCTCATTCCTAAGGACTATCTTTTAGAGGAAAAATTAAAGGACTTTTCAGAGGCACTAGCGGATGATAGTAGAGAGCTCGGTGAAGAACTCCTCCTCTACACCGTTGACCATTTAACAAATGAAATGGAAATCCCCTATCAATTTGATTGGGTGATTGGAGTTAACCTAAGAAAACAAAATCATGGGCAAACAATCAAAGAACTAGCTCTTGAAAGCTTCACTGATTTTTCCGAAAAAATCGCTCAGGGGTTTGGCTACGAATATGAACTCGCTGAAAACTGGTATGAGGACTACCGTGCAGATGAGTTTACCATATACCAAGCCCTTGCTCCCTTACGAGCAAAAGCCTTAGCGGATGAGGAATTGTTCTACTACCAACGGATGCAATATCTCCGCTATATTCCCCACTACAAAAAGGAAGTCCTCGCCAATCGTTCCCAATTTAACATCACGGATACTCTAATCAAAGTCACCAAGGGTGGCTTTTTAAAACTAGAAAGTCCTTATGGTTCTTCTTTTGTTACCATTCTTCCTGTTGGAAAATTTCCCATTCAGTTTAACGGCTTTCATCTAGGAGAATTTGTCCAACGGCTTAACTTCCCTGTTGAATTGCGTATTAAGGCAGAATTTATTGATAACAATAAAATCAAAGGGAAAATGGGACGATCCAATACCCGCTATCGCAATATTATGGAAGAGGCAGAAAATACTGATACTGTCCAACAAGATGAAATCATCATGGGGTCGCTTTCTCTGAAAGACTTGATGAAGAAGGTAGGAAATAAGGAAGATATCATCGAATATGGAGCTTATCTTATTGTCTCTGCCTCCAGTATTGGACAACTACGACAACGTAGACAAGTAGTTCTCAATTACTTTGATGATATGGGCGTTGAAATTAGCGAAGCTAGTCAAGATGCACCCTACCTTTTTCAAGCCCTCCTCTATGGTCAGCATCTTCAAAAGAAAACGAGAACTTGGACTCATATGGTAACTCCTCGTGGTTTCTCAGAACTGATGCCCTTTACCAATAGCTCTTCAGGAAATCGGATTGGCTGGTATATCGGACGAGTAGACAACTGGACAGGGCGTTGGGATTCAATTGAAAAAGCTATCGAATCCTCCAAAAACATTGTCCTATATAATGCCACTGTCGGAAACAAAGAGGATATTGCTGGTAAAATCACCAAGAACCCACACATCATCATCACAGGTGCTACAGGACAAGGAAAATCTTTCTTGGCTCAGATTATTTTCTTAAGCGTTGCCCTGCAAAATGTCAAAACCCTCTACATTGACCCGAAACGAGAGCTCAGAAATCACTACCAACAAGTGATTCACTCGCCTGAATTTGAAAGACTCTATCCGGAGCGCAAGAAACAGATTGAGGCATTTAACTTTGTCACTCTTGATAGTTCGCTACCTTCTAACCATGGCGTTTTGGATCCTATTGTCGTTCTTGAGAAAGAACAGGCAGTCGAAGTCGCAAAAAATATGTTGGAATTTCTCCTGCAAGCCGTAGATGATGTTACCATGGATCAAAAAACAGCTATTACAGAGGCTATAAACATCATTGCAGAGAAAAGAGAGCAAGGTCAAGCTGTTGGATTTAAACAGGTCTTAGAACGCCTAAAAAAGGACGAGAAGGACGATATTGCTTCTGTTGGACGTTATCTAACTTCTATTGTCACGAATTCCATCTTGGAACTTGCCTTTTCAGATGGAACCACTCAAGGACTCAACTACGATTCCCGAGTCACTATTCTAGAAGTTAACAACCTTAAGCTCCCTAAGGATAATTCCACAAAGATTTCAGACCACGAAAGAAATTCTATTGCTCTCATGTTTGCGCTTGGTGCCTTTTGTACCCACTTTGGAGAGCGCAATGAAAATGAGGATACCATCGAATTTTTCGATGAAGCATGGATTCTGATGAAATCCGCAGAAGGAAAAGCCGTTATAAAAAACATGAGACGTATTGGGCGCTCAAAAAATAATACCCTTGCTCTCATTACTCAATCTGTACATGATGCTGAAAATGACGATGATACGACGGGATTTGGAACCATATTTGCCTTTTATGAAAAGTCAGAAAGAGAAGATATTCTTCGTCATGTCAACCTAGAAGTCAACGAACAAAATCTAGAATGGATTGATAACATGATTTCAGGGCAATGCCTCTACTATGACGTCTATGGCAACCTCAACATGATTTCTGTTCACAATCTTTTTGAAGATATTGATATGCTACTAAAACCTATGAAAGCAACAGTTTCTTCAAGTCTTGAAAATAAATACGCTAGTTAGGAGGTGAAACCATGCAAGAAGCTTTTGAGAAATTAAAAGGCGTTGATATTTTCTCGCTCAAGTCCTATATGGAGCCAACTGGGTTCGGTTCCTTTAACGGTGCATGGGTAATGATTAATGAAATCTTCGTCAATTTTTTCTTTTTCCTGCTCAATGCCATTGTCGGTTTCTTCTCTCTTCTAATTCGTATCTTAGAACAAGTAGATCTCTACTCCGCCTACAAGACCTATGTCTTTAACGGTGCAAGTTCTATCTGGGAGGGATTCACGGCTTCAACCACTAACGGAGTTGGAAAAGATTCCCTCATTTCAATGTCCCTACTTATTCTTGGGATTTATCTATTTTATCAATACTTCTTTTCTAAAGGGAGTTTCTCAAGAACGGTACTTCATGTCTGTTTAGTAATTCTCTTAGGATTTAGCTACTTTGGAACAATCGCAGGAACTTCAGGCGGACTTTATCTGCTTGATACCATCCACAATGTTTCAAAAGATGTCTCCTCAAAAATTTCCAAAATTGAAGTCAACTATGATAAAGATAAGTCTATCAAAATTGGCGATTCAATGGCTGATAGCTATATTGCTGAAACTTCCTATAAAGCCTATATCTTTGTGAACACTGGGCAAGAAAACGGCAAATACAGGAATAGTCAAGATGGAAAAGAAGAAGAATTTGATAATAGTAAAGTATTAGGTACTTCTGATTCAAACGGAAACTTTACGACAGTAAAAGCGAAAGAGCGCTCTGACTATCTAGATAAAATCGGAAATGGTGCTAATGAAGATGGCGAAAAGAATCGCTGGGTCTCTGCAATGCCTGACTTCATCTTTATTCGTATGTTTTATATCATCTTTAAAATTGTGGAAGCCATTGTTTTAGCTATCCCGGTTATATTGATTCAAATTCTAAATATACTCGCTCAAGTTCTAGTTCTCATGATGATTTTACTATTCCCAATTGCTCTTCTTGTTTCCTTTATTCCTCGTATGCAGGATTTGATTTTTGGAGTTCTTAAAGTCATGTTTTCAGGTTTAGCCTTTCCAGCGATTACTAGCCTCTTAACACTATTCATCTTTTACATTGAGCAATTAGTTGAAAACTTGATAACGTCTGGCTTTGATGGTGTTTTGAAGACTCTCCCTTCTCTTCTGCTTTTTGGGCTCGTCTTTAAACTCTTAGTTTCTGTTGCTTCTAAAGCTATGATCTTTTTCCTCCTTTGGAAATACAAGGCAGATATTATTCAGTTTATTCTTGGTTCTAAAGCTCGTATGGTAGCAAATGATATCGGAAACAAGGTCACGCAAACAGTTGGCCAAACAAAGGAATTAGCTTCACAAGTACCAACTAGAGCACTTTCGTCTGCTCAAGGATTAGGAAATTTTGTCCTTTCAAGCGCTGGATATGGAGCTGGTGCAGTCATGAATGCAAGGAGCCAATTCCAACAAGTTGGATCATTCTTTACTAGCAAGCAACCAGATGAGGAAGAGCCTTTACCACCCATAGAAACAGAGCAAGTACAAGAAGATGGGGCTAAATTATATCCTAGGGTTCAGCATAGCACGACACAACAAGAAGCAAAACCTTCATCTAACTTTGAACCAGTTTTACAACCAAACAATGAAAAAGTCAACCCAGAAGAAGAATTTGAAACTCTCAAGGAAGAATGGATTTCTCCTATCAAGCAATATCGTATCAATCGTATAGAGGCAAAACTAGAAGATTACAAAGATCCTCAATCCATGTTCAAAGCGCAAGGGTCAAACGCCTTTACTCGTGCATACAGAAAAACTATGACAAGGGATGATAAAATCAAGGCTAATATTGAACGCAGAAACAGACTAACCGAAAGACTAAACCAATTACGAGGAGAAGCAAATGAACACAAAAATTCGTTCTAGAACCTCATTCCCAAGAGTTCTAGAAGATACACTCTATCAAGCCTATCAAGAAGGAAAACGCTCAGTCGATTTCCTTCTTTTATTTCCAGTAAAGGATACTGAAAGAGAAATGATTATCTCCCAAGTAAAAGCCCATGCAATTGTCTTAGATGCTAAATGGCGCTTTGGAACAGTTCTCTTTACTGCCTACATTCGCTATTAAAAAGAGGAGGGTTTATGAAAAAAATCAAATGGTTTCTCATCTTTGGTCTCCTCCCTCTACTCATGCCGATTCTTGTTATTCTCATTCTTGCCTCTGCCATGGCTGGGGGATCCATTGGTGGAAATTCCAACAGTCAAAATGGGGTTACCTATTCTGAACACTGGTCAGACGGGGACGCCTATACACATAATCTATTAGTTCATCGTTACGGAATCACGGCTTCACAATTAGATGGATTCCTAAAAACTCTAGGAATCAACTATGATTCAAGTCGCATCAATGGGACAAAATTGCTAGAGTGGGAAGCCAAGTCAAATCTGGATGTTCGAGCGATACTTGCAATCGCATTGAATGAAAGTTCACTAGGAACTGCTGGGGTTGCGACAAATCCAGGAGCCAATATGTTTGGATATGGAGCTTTTGACTCCAATCCTGAAAACGCCAATAACTTTAATGATGAAGTTGCCGTAGTCGCTCTTACCCAACAAACTATCATTGGCAATAAAAACCAAACTTTCAAAATCCAAGATGACAAGGCAAAGAAGTTCGCTTCTGGTACTTTGAACACTGCCGTTGATGGAGGCGTCTACTTTACAGACACTTCTGGTTCAGGAAAAAGAAGAGCTGAAACCATGCAAAAGCTGGATACTTACATTGATGAAAACGGAGGAACCTCAAAAGCACCTAAACAAACTACAGGCAAAACAAGAGACGGTGGCGGTGTTACTTCAAGCGATATTCCAGAAGGCTATAGTCTTACCCAAGCTATTGATACTACTAACTATATTGCAAGCTCTTATCCATGGGGACAATGTACTTGGTTTGTCTATAACCGTGGAAAAGAAGTTGGTGTCAACTTTGACCCTTATATGGGGAATGGTAATCAATGGATGGAAAAACCAGGTTATACAACTACAAATACACCAACCGAACACTCTGCCTTATCCTTCTCATCGAGTCAAGCTGGCGCAGACCCAGTATATGGACACGTAGCCTTTGTGGAACAAGTCAAATCAGACGGTTCTATTTTAATCTCTGAAAGTAACTATAAGGGGCTTGGGATCATATCTTATAGAACTTTTGATGCAGAGACAGCAAAACAATTTACTTATGTAATTGGAAAATAGAAAGGAGAAAATATGTTAGTACAACTACCTGAAGAACAAACTCAAGAAATTCAGCAAATGATTGCAACTCTCTTGAAAAATGAAATCCATCACTTTAAAGAAGATATCGGGGCAGACAGTCCTTTTCTTAATAAAAAGCAAACTTGTAATTATCTGGGTGTATCTAATAACACTTTAGACATCTGGATTGCTATGGGACTCCCTTATATTAGAATTGGAAAATCAATTCGTTTTAACAAAGAAAGTATCAATCAATGGATGATAAGATTAGAAATTAGTGCATAAGGAGTCAACTGTGGCAATTAAGAAAACAAAAAATGGGACATATCATCTTAAATTATATATTCCATTAGAAGTACAAGGAAAACTGGGTATAGGGCAATATTTTGAGAAAAGATATAAGAGTAAACGAGAAGCAAAAGAGGCCGAAATCAAGTTTAACATCGATATAGAAAATGCTCGATTGGGAAGACAACCTATCTCTTCAAAGAATAAGGGAAGTATTTTGTTCAAAGAATTTTATCAAGAGGTCTGGTTAGAACCTTATAAGGCAGGACAAACAACAACAACTATAAAACCTCCTACTAAAGCAACCATTTTTCAAACAGAGAGTCTCTTTAGGTTACATATTTTACCAATACTAGGGAATTACTCACTAGAGCATTTAAACAATAATAAACAACTCGTTCTATCACTACTCACTCCTAAAGCAAATAGTTATGCTAATTTCAAAGTAATTAGGAGCTATGTAAACTCTGTTTTTGATTGGGCTGAAGAACTTGATTATATTTCTTCAAATAAGCTTCGAAAAACTATCAGTAGAATAAAAGCTAATAAAAAAATCCTCCTCAAAGAGAACAAACGAGAGGAGGATCTTTCTCTTGATGAGGAAGAATTAAAATTATGGTTACAAGCTTTTGATACTGATCTTGCAAAGGGTGATATTGATTTCAAGGATTATACGCTATTTTACACAACATTCCTCTTATCCGATCGTAAATCAGAAAGTTATGCACTACAGTGGAAACACATTGACTTTTCTACTGGAGAAATACTAATAGAGCAAGCATTAGACCGCTTTGGAAATGTAAAATCTACCAAGGGAAATAAAAGAACAATCTTTAAAGCTCCAGTCGAGCTACTAGAAATACTAAAAAAATGAAAAATTCAACAACAAGAAGAGTTAAAACTTTTTGGAATTCGACAAAGCCAAAAACAATTTGTATTTACATATAACGATAGAACAAATAATATTAATAAACCACTCCATACTGACTATCTCAACTATAGAATGAAATCAGTAAGAAAGAGACACCCTGAACTCTCTCCAGCATCTCCCCATAAACTAAGACATACAGGCGCCACATTAGCTAAACAAGCCGGTGTTTCACTAGAGGCTATTTCTGAAGCACTGACTCATAGTGATAAACAGATTACCAAAATGTATGTAAACACAGCTGATACTGTTAATCAGACAGTTGGTGAGATTGCTTTTAGAAACCTAAAATATGACTCAGGGAAATCTCAGGGAAATTTTAAGGGAAATTCCTGATTTTCAGATAAAAAAAGACATCCAAGAGTAAATTCTTGAATGTCTGTAAACGTTGATATAATCGTATTGATTAACGTTTTGAGAATTGTGATGCTTTACGAGCTTTCTTAAGACCTGGTTTCTTACGTTCTACCATACGGGCATCACGTGTAAGGAGACCAGCGCGTTTGAGTGAGTCGCGGAAGTCTGGGTCTACTTGGAGGAGGGCACGGGCGATACCGTGACGGATAGCTCCTGCTTGACCAGCGTAGCCACCACCGAGAACGTTTACGAGAACATCGTATTGACCAACAGTTGAAGTAACCGCGAATGGTTGGTTGATGACAAGGCGAAGATCCGCGTGTGGGATATATTCTTCAACATCTTTTTTGTTTACAGTAATTTTACCAGTTCCTGGAACAAGGCGAACGCGTGCAACAGCGTTTTTACGACGTCCAGTACCTGCATATTGTGCTTGTGACATAGCTTATTTGTTCCTTTCCTTAGATAAGTCCTGAAATATCAAGAACTTCTGGTTGTTGTGCAGCGTGCGTGTGTTCAGCGCCTACAAATACTTTCAATTTCATACCTTGAGCACGACCAAGAGTATTATGTGGAAGCATACCTTTAACTGATTTTTCGATCAAACGAACAGCGTTCTTAGAACGGAGTTCACCAGCAGTAATAGATTTCAATCCACCTGGGTACATTGAGTGAGTGTAGTAAACTTTATCAGTTGCCTTTTTACCAGTTAATTTTACTTTTTCAGCATTGATAACAATTACGAAGTCACCTGTATCAGTATGAGGTGTAAAAGTTGGTTTATTTTTTCCACGAAGTACGCTTGCTACAACAGCAGAAAGGCGTCCAAGAGGTACATCAGTAGCGTCTACTACATACCATTTACGTTCAACTTCACCTGGCTTAGCCATGTATGTTGTTTTGTTCATGATTTCTCCTATATGAATATCGTTTTTGTTTACAAGGCGGATGTTCCGGTCCGCAAGTTATTTGGAAGGTTCCGGGGCCTTACAAATGGGGTAAACAATACCGTTTACTATCATACCAAATTTTAGGGGTAAAAGTCAATATATTTGATAAATTATTTATGAAAGAACGGTTTCATTTCGCTTAATCTTGATTTTCATGGGCAATACTGAATAGTCCCAAAGTTCCAGGACCCGTGTGAGTGGAAATGACTGGTCCTAATGGTAAAATTAAAACTTCATTGACTTGCTCTGACATAAGAAGTTGCTCTTTTAAGACTTGAGCCACCTCTTGGCTGTCTGCTCCAGCATAAGCAATCACCACGCGTGGATCGGCAATATCCTCCAAGGTCATGCGCACCACTTCAGCATGGGCCTTTTTCTTTCCACGGACTTTAGCCACAGAATCCAGCCTTCCATCTCCCTTAACTGCAATTACTGGCTTAATATTGACTAAACTTCCCATAAGAGCTGCGGTCTTTGAAATTCGTCCGCCCCGCATGAGGTGATTTAAGTCATCTACTAGAAAATACGTTTTCACTTTTGGCACTAAAGATTTTATTAAGGCTACTACTTGTTCCAAACTTTGACCGACAGCTTTCGCTTCCACCGCTTTCATCACCAGAATACCTTCTCCCATAGACGCCGCCTTGGTATCAATAATCCGAATAACCGCTTCTGGAAAATCTTCTAAAACCATATCCCGTGCCATGACCGCACTCTGATAAGTTCCTGACAAGACTGAAGCAAACGCAATATAAAGAACGGGCATACCGATTTCAGCGTAACCACGAAATATATCTTCAAACTGACCAACATTGATTTGGCTTGTTGTTGGTTGACTGCCTGCTTCCATTTTAGAGAGGAGCTGCTCACTCGTTAGCTTCTTCTCTCCGACTGTTTCATAAGTTATTCCGTCCAACTGAATAGTCAAACCAAGGATTTGAACATCATTTTCCAAAGCCCAGCTTTCTGGAAGGTCTGCGGTTGAATCCGTTAAAATTTTAAAAGCCATCTTTCTTTTTCTCCATCATTTTCTGTAAATCGCGCAAGGTTGGATTGTCCATAGGACGCAAAGGTGGTTTTCCCATTTGAAGCTGTTGGCTCATTTGATTCAGATCCGACTTTGTAACAGCTACTCGCTTTTCTAGTTCACGAGCCGATACACGTAAAGCCCTTTGTGCGAAGACAGTCCATTGCTCATTTAAGTCGCTCGTTGCCACAGATACTTGATTTATAGGGGTGTTGAGTTCAGCTGCCAAACGCTCAATGTAATCGTCTGCTGTTTCTTCTTCCTCAGTGAACACAACCATAACATTGAATTCATCATAAGTCTGGCGAATTCCCGGCATATACTGAGCATCAAAAACACAGATAATTTCCAACTGTTCAAAACTGGCGTAATTACTGAGTCTATTGAGCAGAATAGTTCGTGCTGCATCTAATTCCCCTTTGTTAAAGAGAGAACAAGTCTCCTGCCAAAATGCTACCATATTGTAGCCATCTACTAATAAAATTTTCCGTTTCATAGGCGATTTCTAAATACTTCATACATGAGAATAGCCGCCGCCACACTAGCATTAAGGCTCTGCACATGTCCATTCATAGGAATGGTAATCATTTCATCAACTTGCTTTTTAATATTAGCAGAAATGCCCTTGCCTTCATTGCCGATAATCAGAGCCAGTTTACCTGCCGTATTCCACTTAGTCGAAGGGGTGCCATTCATATCTGTGCCAAAAATCCAAAAACCTGCATGTTTTAGTTTATCCAGAGCTTGGCTGAGATTGGTCACACGAGCAATGGGAATATGCTCCACCGCACCAGTAGAGGTCTTTGCGACGACCGGCGTAACACCAACCGCCCGATGCTTAGGAATAATGACGCCTGTAACATTTGTCGCGTCAGCTGTCCGCAGAATCGAGCCCAAATTATGTGGGTCTGTTAGACCATCTAAAATGAGCAGCAGAGGATTCTCTTCTCGCTCCGCCATTTTCAACATCGCTTCAAAGTCTGTATAGGCAAATTCTGAAACGCGCAAGACAAAACCTTGATGAACGGCACCGTCTGTCATTTCTTGCAGTGTTTTTTTGCTTGTCCAAGAAATAGAAACCTTTTTTTCTGCTGCCAAATCTTTCATCTTAGCAACATTTTTCCCACGTAGGTCATCTTGAATATAGAGTTTATTCCCAGTATTGGCCATGAGAGCTTCCGTCACAGCATGTACACCGTAGACAATATCGTTATTTTCCATAACTTTAGTATAACATAAATTTTAAAATGCTTCTTCTTATTTATAAATCACCTTATAGTTAACTTCTATAAAAAAACGCAGGAGTCTTACATAAAACAAGGCATCCTGCATTTTCTTATTAATTTATTCTAGAGGCGTTGTAAATTAGTAAACTGTCTTTTCTGTTTCTGGATCAAAGAAGTGTGCTTTGTTCAAGTCAAAGCCAAGGTCAATACCTGCTCCAGCTTTGAGGTAATCACGAGCATCTACTTTAGCAATAAATTCATTGTCTGCAACTTGGCAATACAAGTGGGATTCAGAGCCAAGCAATTCAGATACAGAGATTTTAGCATGAACTACTGAATCTGGGAATGTTTCAAGGAAAGCACCTTCTGTATTGATGTCTTCTGGACGAATACCAAAGATGAGTTTCTTGCCTTCATAGCCTTTTTCACGAAGTACCTTCAAGGCACCTTCTGGTACTTTCAAAGAAAGGTCTTGTGCAACGATTTCATTACCTTTCAAGGTAACATTGATGAAGTTCATAGCTGGGCTTCCGATGAAGCCTGCGACAAATTTATTGACTGGATTTTTGTAAACTTCTTGTGGGGTACCGATTTGTTCTACACGTCCGATTGTACCTGTACCTGAAGGGTTTTTCGTTGCAGACATGATAACGATACGGTCAGCCAAGGTCATCGCTTCTGTTTGGTCGTGAGTAACATAGATAGTTGTTGCTCCGATACGACGGTGAATTTTAGCGATTTCTGCACGCATGGATACCCGCAATTTCGCATCCAAGTTAGAAAGTGGTTCGTCCATAAGGAATACCTTTGCATCACGGACAATGGCACGTCCCATGGCTACACGTTGACGTTGACCACCTGAAAGGTCAGCTGGTTTACGATCCAAGAATTCTTTCAAACCAAGAATGTCCGCTGCTTCATTTACACGTTTTTCAATATCATCCTTGCTGTATTTACGAAGTTTCAAACCAAAAGCCATATTGTCATGCACGGTCATGTGTGGATACAAAGCATAGTTCTGGAAAACCATAGCAATATCACGGTCTTTTGGTGCCACATCGTTCACCACGCGTCCGTCAATTGAACATTCACCTTCTGTGATGTCTTCAAGACCAGCAATCATACGAAGCGTAGTAGATTTCCCACATCCTGAAGGACCTACGAAAACGATAAATTCTTTATCTTTAATATTCAAGTTGAAATCCTCTACAGAGTAGTGTTCGCTGTTTGGATATTTTTTGTAAATGTTTTTTAAATTTAATTCTACCATAAGATGGAACTCCTTTGTTATTATGATTTTATTATATATGAAAACGCTTCATTATCCTATGGCAAAGTGAACAAAATAAAAAAAATGTTTTGTGCAGGGTGCACAAAACATTACACTAAATCATTGATGACAATTTGGTAACACAAAGTCAAATCTGTCAGGTCTTTTAGCTGTAAGCCCGTCAATTCTTCCCATTTATCGATGTGATACTGTAAAGTATTCCGATGAATATACAACTGTTGGGCAGCTTTTGTCACAACTGCCGTGTTTTCCCACAAAGCTGCAATAATATCAACGAGCTGATCTTGACTTTCAATCAATTGATGAAGTTTTTTCGTTAAAATTGGCAATATGAAATCCTTTTGACCAATCCCCCACAAAAAGAGTTGAGAAAAAGAATGCACATTGGAATGTTGAACCTGCTCCCACCATTTGACGAAAAGAGCATGTTCCGCTTGAAAAAGTTCTGAATAACTTTCTTCAAAAATTAGAGGCCAAATTTGCCCGATTTTAATCGTCAGAGTTAAGCTAAAGTCATATTCGATAGCCGATAAAGTATCACGAAGCACATCTTTTACAGGAACTAACCGCGTTTGATCCAGCACAAAGATGTAATCCTGAGAGGATAGCTGAAAATCTGCTATTCTATTGGGCAGTATGGTTCGCATCATTTCCAACCAAGACCCAATCGTTTCATTTTCATAATGGAATAAATGACAATGAACGAACTGTATCTTTTGAACATTTTGTGGCATTTTACCACGATTATGAACCAAATAATCATACCAAGGTCCACCATCAAATGCAGACTCTTTCTCAAGCAGTAAAGAAATAAGCTCTTGCTCTCGCTTTGTCAAACTGCTCTTCTTAAATAACAACCATTGATTACTTGAAATGGGAATTGCCACTTCATTTTCGTTTGCATTTGGATTGGATTGAAGCCTCCCTTGAGGGAACCATTTTAAAAAATCAGTTTTTATCATGCTGTGCGCCCTCCACTCTCACAATACACCAATCAATCAGCTCTTCTAAACGCTTGATTTGATCGGTCATGTGTAAATATCCCAGAACGGCTTCAAAACCTGTCGACATGCGATAGGTCACAATATCAGCATTTTTAGCTTTTGTATGGCTATTGGCATTGCGTCCACGCTTGTAAATATCTTCTTCCTTTTCGGTCAGAATTTTTTCTTCCAACATTTGAGAAATGAGGTTAGCTTGCGCGCGAGCTGACACATACTTAGTTGCTTCTCTGTGTAGCTGGTTCGGCTTGGTTAATCCTTGAAAAATCAAGTGACGGCGGACATAAGTTGAGTAGATAGCATCGCCTTCAAAAGCCAAGGCAATACCATTTATGAGATTGACATCAATCACGCATCCACCTCACTCCGTCCTTGGTATCTAAAAGCTTAATCCCTTTAGCTGCCAATTCATCACGGATTTTATCAGCTGTTGCAAAGTCCTTGGCAACACGCGCAGCTTGGCGCTGCTCAATCAAGGCTTCAATATCCGCATCCAGTACTTCTGCTGTAAAGACAATACCAAAAACTTGCAGAAGCTCAGCAAAAGCGCTTTTCACCTCTTGATTGTAGTGACCGGAATTAATCCACTTAGCTAGTTCGAAAACGACTGTAATGCCATTTGCTGCATTGAAATCTTCATCCATAGCAGTGGTGAATTTATCCAGAAAAACCTGCAAGTCTGTCAGATCGACTGTTCCCGTAAAGGGTTGCTCGTAAGTATTTTTCAGATATTTCAGATTTACTTCCGCATCGTGAACGGCTTTTTCTGTAAAATTGATAGGCTTGCGGTAGTGCTGAGTCGCAAAAAAGAAACGCAAGACTTGTCCGTCAATGGTTTTAAGGGCATCGTGGACGGTAATGAAGTTACCCAGAGACTTAGACATCTTGACATCATCAACATTGACAAAGCCATTGTGCATCCAGTAGTTGGCAAAAGTCTTTCCAGTTTTAGCCTCTGATTGAGCGATTTCATTAGTATGGTGCGGAAATTCTAAATCAGCTCCACCGCCATGAATATCAATCGTATCTCCCAGAATTTCTGTCGCCATGACGGAACATTCGATATGCCAGCCTGGACGACCGGGTCCCCAAGGGCTATCCCAGAAGATTTCACCGGGCTTAGCAGCCTTCCAAAGAGCAAAGTCAACAGGATTTTCCTTGCGGGCCGTTTCTTTATCTGTCCGACCAGAAGCTCCAAGCTCTAAGTCTGCTAGGGTTTTATTGGCTAACTTAGCGTAATTAGGGGACTTTTCAACCCGAAAGTAAACATCCCCTTCTGACTCATAGGCAAATCCTTTGTCCACCAAGACTTGTACAAAATCAATGATGTCCGTCATATAATCCACTACGCGCGGGTGCCGGGTCGCTGGTTGAACCCCCAGCGCCGTCACATCTTCCCGAAAAGCAGCAATGTACTTGTCTGCCACTTCCTGAGGTGTGATCCCCTCTTCTTTAGCTCGATTGATAATTTTATCATCCACATCGGTGAAATTGGATATATAGTTGACTTCAAAGCCTTGATACTCAAAATAACGGCGAATCGTATCAAAAGCTACTGTTGAGCGAGCATTGCCGACATGGATATAGTTATAAACGGTCGGCCCGCAGACATACATGCGGATCTTGCCCTCCTCAATGGGCACAAATTCACGTAGGCTGCGAGTCATAGTATCATAGATTTTGATCATATTTTACGATACTGAGAGTGACTGGAAAGTAGATAAAATCAACTGCAGAAGCAGTCATCTAGTGTCAAACTTTCTGTTTCTACTCAGTTCCTTTCTAGTTCCTTTGCTATTGTCAAAGCGATCGTGAAAAAAGTCATGGCATCAGCCGTCCGCTCTTCACGGCGGGCATCCCAGATTTTATTGTGGTGATCCACATAATCTGCTGTATAGAAGAACTGATAAACCTGAGCTTTACGAAATTGACTCCAAGCCATAATAGCAGAAGCTTCCATATCTACTACTTGGGCTCCCGCTGTTAGACGGCGTTTAACTTTATCAGGTGTTTCCCGATAAAAAGCATCTGTCGTCCAAGACTTGGTTCGGATATGCTCGATATCGTGCTTACCAAAGATAGCTTCCAGCTCAACCAACAGGGATTCGTCATAGGCGATTTCATCACCCGGCGGGGCATAGTGATAGCTAGTCCCTTCATCTCGCAAAGCAGCAGCAGGCAAGATAATCTTGTCCGCCTCAATCAAGCGATCCAAAACGCCACAGGAACCTAAAATGACGAAATTCTTGAAACCTCTAGCTGCCAACTCCTCTAGCTGACCGACTACCATCGGAGCTCCAATAAGTGCCGTCATGACCGCCACTCGATTTCCATCACATTTATATATATACCAAGGAAATTGACCGTTAAGATTTTTTAAATAGCCTCCCAGATAGACTTCTTCTGATTCAATCAAGCCTTGCAAAATTTCCCCGTTAAAGGACAAGATGATAGTTTTACAAACCTCTCCCTTATCAATAATCTGCCTATCTGTTGGTTCGATAACCCCAACTACATCTTCAAATTCTTCTAATAGCACGCTATATACACCTTCTTTTGAGCCTACATTCAACCATCTCTCACTACAATTTAGATGAGTAATAACTTTCTTCGCGGATTTCTTCTAGATTCTTGATTGTTGGAGCATCTTTTTGCCCGTGAACTCGGACAATTTTAGCTGGAATCCCAACAACAGTCACATCACTTGGCACGTCTGCTACCACAACCGCACCCGCTCCGACTTTGGCATTTTCACCAATTTCAATCGGACCAATTAGCTGCGCATGAGCTGAAATAAGCGCACCTTG
Source organism: Streptococcus atopicus (assembly GCF_049166725.1). NCBI lineage: Bacteria > Bacillati > Bacillota > Bacilli > Lactobacillales > Streptococcaceae > Streptococcus > Streptococcus atopicus. The sequence goes on along the minus strand of NZ_JBMHFC010000009.1, from coordinate 21,782 downwards.
ACGAACCGTCGGATGACGTTTCCCACAATCTTTCCCTGTTCCTCCAAGAGTGACACCATGATAGAGCATCACTCCTTTTTCTACAATGGCCGTCTCTCCAATCACTAAACCACTCCCGTGGTCAATAAAGACACCTGAAGCAATCTGTGCCCCCGGATGAATCTCAATCTGAGTCCAAAATCGCCAAAATTGGCTATGCATCCGAGCTAAAAGTTTACATCCATGATTCCACAGAAAGTGAGAAAGTCGGTGAGCAGCCAAAGCCTTAATCCCAGGATAAGTCAACAGCACCTCAAGTGAGGAGCGAGCTGCCGGATCATTTTCTTTTACAATACCTATCGTCTCTTTCCACCAACCCATGATGACTCCTTTCTAGCTTTAGACTGAAGGCAAACACTTAGCAACCTCTCTAGTCTTGCGCCCTTTCTTCTTGAACAGCTTTGTGCTCTTTATGTGTTTTATGATGATGTTTTTTTGCTTTCTCTTCTTTAGGAGTACGTGGTAGAAGAGCTTTCATAGAAGCGTCCACACGACCTTTTTCATCAATCTTAATAACTTTGACATCTACTTCATCACCAAGTTGCACCAAATCTTCAACCTTATTGGTACGCGTCCAAGCCATTTCAGAGATGTGCACCAAGGCGTCTGTCTTGTCAAAGAGATTGACAAAAGCACCGAATTTCTCAATCCGAACAACTTTTGCATGATACACTTCATCTACTTTTGCTTCACGCACAAGCGCTGTAATGATTTCTTTGGCACGGTTAATCGCATCTTGATCGCTAGAGTAAATAGAAACATTTCCTTCTTCGTCAATATCAATCTTGACACCTGTTTCTGCGATAATCTTGTCAATCGTTTCACCGCCTTTACCGATGACAATCTTAATTTTATCAACATCAATCTTGATTGTATCGATTTTTGGAGCGGTTGGAGCGAGTTCTGGACGAGGAGCTGGAATTGTACGCTCAATCAAATCCAAAATTTCAAAACGAGCTTTTTTCGCCTGTGCAAGCGCTTCTTGCAGGATTTCAGCGGTAATTCCTTCAATCTTGATATCCATTTGAAGAGCAGTAATCCCTTCACGTGTACCAGCCACCTTGAAATCCATGTCTCCAAAATGATCTTCCAGGCCTTGAATATCTGTTAAAATTGTATAATTGCTGCCATCAGAAATGAGCCCCATAGCAATTCCGGCTACTGGTGCCTTAATTGGTACCCCACCAGCCATAAGCGCCAGCGTCCCAGCACAAATTGAGGCCTGTGAAGAGGAACCATTTGATTCGAGGACTTCTGCTACCAAGCGGATAGCATAAGGAAACTCTTCCAAACTTGGTAATACTTGCGCAAGTGCACGTTCGCCAAGGGCTCCATGACCGATTTCACGACGACCTGGTGCACCATAACGACCAGTTTCTCCTACGGAGTATTGTGGGAAGTTGTAGTGGTGCATAAAGCGTTTCTTATATTCTGGATCCAAACCGTCAACGATTTGCGTCTCTCCCATTGGCGCAAGCGTTAAAACTGACAAAGCTTGAGTTTGACCGCGAGTAAAGAGACCAGATCCATGCACACGTGGTAGGTAGTCAATTTCAGCATCCAATGGACGAATTTCATCTACCTTACGACCATCCGGACGAACTTTATCCTCGGTAATCAAGCGACGTACTTCTGCATGCTCCATTTGCTCTAAAATTTCAGCTACATCACGCATGATACGGTCAAATTCTTCATGGTCAGCATATTTTTCTTCGTAAAGGGCTATAACTTCGTCTTTAACAGCTTGAGTTGCGGCTTCACGCGCTAATTTTTCTTCTACCTGAACGGCTTTTTGAAGGTCAGCATTATAGCCTGCTACAATTTCTGTTTGCAATTCTTCATCCACATGAAGAAGCTCAACCTCTGCTTTTTCTTTTCCGACTGCTGCCACGATTTCTTCTTGGAAAGCAATCAATTCCTTAACTGCTTCGTGACCTTTCAGAAGGGCTTCCAGCATCACTTCTTCTGATAATTCTTTGGCACCAGATTCCACCATATTAATCGCTTCTTTAGTTCCTGCAACGGTTAATTCCAATAACGAAGCTTCTTTTTGTTCTTGACTTGGATTGATAACCAATTCTCCATTGACATAGCCGACCTGCACGCCAGCAATTGGACCGTTAAAAGGAATATCTGAGATTGATAACGCGAGAGATGAACCAAACATAGCTGCCATAGGTGCTGAAGCATCCGCATCATAAGAAAGAACGGTATTGATAACCTGCACTTCATTGCGGAAACCTTCCGCAAACATGGGACGAATGGGACGGTCAATCAAGCGAGCTGTCAAAGTCGCGTCCGTCGAAGGGCGTCCTTCGCGCTTGTTAAATCCACCAGGGTATTTCCCAGCTGCATACATCTTTTCTTCATAATTGACTTGAAGTGGGAAAAAATCACCAGTCGCCATTTTCTTTGACATGACGGCTGCTGTCAAAACAGTGCTTTCACCATAGCGCACCACTACGCTGCCGTTTGCCTGTTTTGCCACTTGACCTGTTTCAACTACCAAGTCTTTACCAGCAAAAGTAGTTTTAAATACTTGCTTTGTCATATATATTCCTCGTTGAGCTTATGCTCAATTTCTAATTTTTTTATACGTCTTGCCTACAAAGATCAAGATATAAAGCATTAAAATTGATTGGTACTGAGTACCTAATCAGTTTACGCTAATCGCTAAATGCCTTGCTAAGTCAAAGCTTCTTGCCGAATAGTATTGATTTAACAAGTTCCTGTCGCAAATCTCGTTAAACGCTCACAATGTTCATCTGCTGTACTTTTGAAATAAACAAGGATTGTCTCCAATAAGCCTTTAAATCCTCATCTTTGTATCAAGCACGTATAAACCTTATTTTATCATATTTTCAACTAAAAGAAAAAGCCTTAAAACAGCTTTTTACCAAGAAATTTTGAGAATTTAGCGATAATTTTTGAAATGCTGTCTATTTATTGCGTTTTTCTGCTATACTAGAAGAAAGTTAATGACAAGGAGAAATAGATTTATGGTTGAACAAAAACAACGTTCTGAATTTCCAGAAAATGAACTGTGGGACTTAACAGCCCTCTATCAAGACCGAGAGGATTTCTTGCGTGCGATTGAAAAAACGCGCGAGGATATCAATCAGTTCACACGTGATTATAAGGACAACCTTCATACTTTCGAGGATTTTGAAAAAGCCTTCGCTGAGTTGGAGCAAATCTACATTCAAAGAAGCCATATTGGCAACTACAGCTTTATGCCGCAAACAACGGATTACGGTGATGAAAGCTTTGCACAGATTGCGCAAGCTGGTACAGATTTTGAAACAGAAGCCAGCGTTGCGCTTAGCTTCTTTGACGCAGCTTTGGTAAATGCCGATGAAAAAGTACTCGACCGTCTCGGACAACTACCGCATTTGACTGCTGCAATTCGTCAAGCAAAAATTCAAAAAGCTCACTATTTAGGTGCTGATGTCGAAAAGGCTCTGACAAATCTTAGTGAAGTTTTTTACAGCCCACAAGACATTTACACCAAAATGAGGGCAGGTGATTTTGCCATGGAAGATTTTGAAGTAGACGGAAAAGTTTATAAGAATAGCTTTATCAGCTACGAAAATTTCTACCAAAATCACGAAAATGCTCAAGTCCGTGAAAAGTCTTTCCGTTCTTTCTCAGCTGGACTTCGTAAACATCAGCATACCGCTGCTGCAGCTTATCTGGCTCAAGTAAAATCTGAAAAACTGATTGCTGATATGCGGGGATATGACTCTGTCTTTGACTATCTTTTGGCTGAGCAAGAGGTAGACCGTTCTATGTTTGACCGGCAGATTGACCTCATCATGACTGAATTTGCACCTGTTGCACAAAAGTTCCTCAAACACGTTGCTAAAATCAACGGTCTTGAAAAAATGACCTTTGCAGATTGGAAATTAGACTTGGACAGCGCACTCAATCCTGATGTCACTATTGATGACGCTTACGAACTAGTGATGAAGTCTGTTGCTCCGCTTGGAGAAGAATACACGCGCGAAATTGCCAATTATCAAAAAGAACGTTGGGTGGATTTTGCAGCTAATGCCGGTAAGGACTCCGGTGGTTATGCGACCGACCCTTATCGTGTGCACCCTTATGTGCTCATGAGTTGGACGGGTCGTATGAGTGATGTATATACTCTGATTCATGAAATTGGTCACTCTGGGCAATTTATCTTCTCTGACAACAGCCAAAGCTACTTTAACACCCACATGTCAACTTATTATGTAGAAGCTCCTTCTACTTTTAATGAGCTGCTGCTTAGCGACTATTTAGAGCATCAATTTGACAATCCACGCCAAAAACGTTTTGCTCTTGCGCATCGCTTAACTGACACCTACTTCCATAACTTCATCACTCACCTCCTAGAAGCCGCTTTCCAACGTCGGGTTTACAATCTGATTGAAGCAGGCGAAACCTTTGGTGCCAATAAGCTCAATAGCATTATGAAAGAGGTTCTGACCGAATTCTGGGGTGATGCGGTGGAAATTGATGACGATGCTGCACTCACTTGGATGCGGCAAAGTCATTATTACATGGGACTATATAGTTATACCTATTCCGCAGGTCTCGTCATCTCGACTGCTGGCTATCTCCATTTGAAAAATAATGAAAATGGTGCTCGCGATTGGCTCAACTTCCTCAAATCTGGCGGAAGCAAAACGCCTCTTGAATCAGCTCGCATCATTGGTGCGGATATCTCTACTGATAAACCACTCCGTGATACCATTCAATTCTTGTCAGACACAGTTGATCAGATTATTGAATACAGTAAAGAATTGGAAGAATAACAGAAACTACTCAAAAATCCGCTTAGAAATTCTAAGTGGACTTTTTCGTCTGTAACTAATCCAAAGATCTTTCTGTTCACTTTTCTTCCAAGCCAAAGTCACTAGTCAGCTTGGCAATGATTTCTCTAAGTAAACTTTTATTTACATCATATTTCACATCTTTATGGTCACGATTAAAAAGTAGGAGTTTTGCATTGATGAGCTTTTGAGTATGAAAAGAAACCGCTGCTCCAGTAATATCTAACTCTTCAGCAATCCGTTTGCTCTTAGCATACGGTTTAGCTAATTCTACCATAACATTATAGCGTGTGCTGTCACTAAGTACCTTGAGAACTGCGGCAAACGTATCCATATCCAGTTCTGTTCCGCTTTTAAGTAGTTGATCAATGCGACAAGAAACGATAAAATAATGACTCTCTTTCGGTTCTGTTTCACTGAAGTAAGATAAAAACTGCACCACCCATGGACTGACAACATACAGCCTAATAAATTGATTTTCTTTAAAATTCCAATCAAAATGAGACAGACTAGCAGACTCTGTAATGGTATCCTCCAATGAAAAGGATGCCGCATAAGCTCTACGTTCGGCAGTACTTTTTTCCAAGTAAGGCTGGTAAAGCGGAATAAGTTCCCGAGACAACTCTATTAACTCTTTCATAGCTTCAAGTGGCTTCCGATAAAATTGACTGAAATACCACTTAGTTTCTGATTTAATAGATGATGCTTCTAAATAATCCCAAAAATCTCCACTTTTAGCCATGTGCTCAGGACCTGTGTTTAAGAGATCTTTTAACTGTTCTCTTATCGCTTCGGCATCTAGCTGCAAACAATAGGCATGTACCGCTTCAACCGATTTGGGCATCAGCCCCTTATCTACCATCTCCAAATAGCAACTTTGCAGCAAGGTGATTCCATAACCAGTCAAATAATAGGTTTCCATTTTTTCCTTATAAGGTTGAAACAAAAGGCGAAGCTCCTCCATCACAGGAAAAACATCTTTTAAAAGCTCACGCTCTTTGCCGCTAAGGCTTTCGATAGTCTCTCTTCTATCCTGTATCAGAGTAGATAGAGAAAATTGCTCCATTAAATCACTTGCTTGTTCTGAATACTGTACTTCCACCATTATCTTTACTCCTTCTTTAGTGTTATCTTATCAAATTCACCCTAACAAGTAAACTGTTTGGAAAGCTATTGCATCACTTGTTTAGCATTTTTTCTGGGCACTTTCAGTGTATAAAAGAATAAAATTGATGATAATATTAAAAATAAGAAAGCAATTTGGGCTGATGACAAGAACGTTACCAAAACTGCTACCAGCATTTGACAAAGAACTAAACCTAATGTGGAAAAACTACTAATCCCCGCACTGATTGTCGCCAAACGCTCCTCAGGAAGTGATGAAATGACAAAAGCATTCATCTTCGGCTGAAAAATGCCTACGATAACCATTGTCAAAAAATTAACCAAGAAAATAATATAAATACTGTGGAGTAAAAAACCAATAAAGAGAGCAGGAGGCATGAATACGGAAATCTTCAGTAAAAACTCCATACTTACTTTTTTTAATAAGGTCGTTACCAAAACACTCCCCAAAATATTTCCTACCAAAGTTACAACTGTAACGGTTGCTATAGTTGTAGCTGGATTGATAAATACAAAACTGGGATTTTCTTTCATATTTAGGAGGAGCAGTGCATTCTCTGCTGCAAACACAGCATTTAAACCAGCAATGGTAAAAATAGAAGTCTTTAAGATGAAGATATTCTGAATAGTTTGATAAGATTGCTGCAAACTATTCCATGTATTTTTAATAAAATGTCTCTCTTCCTCACGATTCTCAACAGAAGAATGAATTGGATTGTCTTTGAGCAGTTTATTTAAACTAGGACGAAGTATCATCATTATCAAGGCACTAACTACAAAAGTTCCAGCATTAAAAAATGCAAGGTGTTGGTAACTCATCAGCCCAGCTAAAATTGCTCCACTGGATTGAAAGAGAATCTTTAGGATAGAGCTTGCTCCTTGACGAAAGGCATACATGGCTTCACGATCTTCCATTGGAATAATACGAAGGCTGAGTGGTATGTGCAAAGCATCTTCATATTGACCAGCTAGATCAGATAAAAGATTGACCAATACAGCTAAAATCACTACCCATAAAGCTGGCTGAAAGCCCATAGCCAGACCAATGAGCAGATATAGCCCTATCCGAAACAGAAGCGTCGCCAAAATCGTATCTACTTTCTTCTTAGTACGATCGCCCCACATGCCCATGAAAATCATCGTCAGAAAAGGCAAACTTTCAGATAAAGTCACTAAAGAGATTGCAAATTTTGCTTTTGGCAATAGCAGAACATAATTCATTAAAGCCAAATAATAGAGTACATCTCCAAAATTAGACAACATATCCGAGATGAAAGTTCCCATAAACAGTTTATTTTGCAATATTCGTTTCATTTTATATCCACTTTCTTTTTATTAAGCAATCACTTAATTTTTATTAAATATAATTATACGCTTAATTTTAAATAAGTCAATACTTTATTTTAAGTTTTATTATGGCTCCTCAAGAATCTCTTTTTTTAAGTATCTGACTAAAAGTTTTCAGGCACCTAAAAATCCGCTTAAAAACTAAGCGGATTTTATGCTTTATCCTAATTCTGCCACAATTTGCTTGATTTGTGCTGCTGTATGTACCCCAGCGACTTGTTTTACAACTTGACCGTTCTTTTTAAATAAGAGAGTCGGAATACTCATAATGCCGAATTGCCGTGCAGTAGTTGGATTTTCATCAACGTCTATCTTCACAATTTTCAATTCATCTTCTGGAATTTCTGCGGAAAGTTTTTCCAAAATAGGAGCTTGCATGCGACAAGGTCCACACCAAGTTGCCCAAAAGTCAATAAGAACAAGACCGTCCTTTGTTTCTGCTTCAAACGTTGCATCAGTAATAGCTTTTGTCATCATTTTACCTCACTTTTATTTGTATTGATTTAAATCTTGCTTCATTAAATAAAAGAAAACATCGCCGTAAGTCCCTTGGTAATCCAATTCGTGTCCATTAACAAGCAGCTTTTGAACCGGGTAATAATCTGCTACATTAATCAAGCAGGCTTGCTGCGATTGCTCAAATTCTTGATAGCTTTCAAACGTTATAACCCTCTCTTGCTTACTAGCATCCAAATAAGTGATTTCAATCATGGTCATTCTCCTTTTTATTATTCAATTACATTTGTAATTATTTTTATAAATACATTGTATCAATAGCTGTTACAACAGTCAAGGGATATGCTTACTCTGCCACATTTCTATTTCTAATGGTAGAAAAAAAGCTCTCATTTTCATGAGAGACTTTTAATTGAATTAACGACGAAGTCCGAGTGAGTTGATCAATTCACGGTAACGGTTAACATCGTTCTTACGCAAGTATGCAAGAAGGTTACGACGACGACCGATTTTTTTCATCAAACCACGGTAAGTAGCGTGGTCTTTTTTGTGTACTTTGATGTGTTCGTTAAGGTGGTTGATTTCCCAAGTAAGAACAGCTACTTGTACTTCAACTGAACCTGTGTCACCTTCGTGACGTGCATATTGTGCAATAATTTCATTTTTTTTCTCTTTTGAGATTGCCATGATAGACTCCTTTTCTTTACGCTTCATCCGAGTGTTAGGCTTGGCCCACCTAATACCAAGAAAAAGTTATTTGTCTTTAACGACATACTTATTCTACCAAGAAGGAAAGGTTTTGTCAAATGGGACATTCCGGCTTAGAGTTCTACACCAAAAATAGTGAGTTTTTCTAATTCTTCTTTTGTCAAACGACGGAAAGTGCCTAATTCCAAACGCTCATCCAGCATAAGCGGTCCCATAGAAAGGCGTTCCAAATCTGTTACCGTTTTTCCGCAAGCCTGAACCATTCGTTTTACTTGATGAAATTTTCCTTCAGAAATTGTAATCTCTACAAGAGAAGTCTGTTGCTCTTCATTTACTTTTACTATGGTCAACTTTGCAGGCTGACAGGTAAAGTCCGTGAGCTCTATTCCTGCTTCAAAATGCTCCACATCTTTTTCAGTTATAATCCCATCTACCTTTGCACGATAAACTTTTGCTACATGCTTTTTAGGAGACAACATCGCATGTGCCAAAGCACCATTATTGGTTAATAACAAAAGTCCGTGAGTGTCAATATCAAGTCGTCCAACTGGAAAAACTTCTTTCTGGCGTGCACTTTCATCTAACAAATTCAAAACTGTTTGATGGTTAGCATCTTCAGTAGCTGAAATGACTCCTTTCGGCTTATTTAAAAGATAATATACAAATTTTTCATAGTCCAATACTCGCTTATTGACTGAAATTTCGTCCTGATTTTCATCTATTTGAATTTTCGCAGATGTTTCTATTTTTCCATTAACCAAAACTTGCTTCTTTTTCAATAGGCGTTTGACTTCTGTTCGTGAACCAAGCCCCATTTCTACTAAAAACTTATCTAATCGCATCTTTTTCCTCATTTTGTTGATGAGTGACAAAAGCAGCTAAAATGGATACTGCTATCATGAGAACCCCTAGTACACTAAAAATAAAGGTTGGAACAGAAGAAATGCTTCCAATCAAGGATAGGACGAATGTTGATACTGAAGCACCACTACTGCAACCCAAGACAACAATCGCTATTGCGCGATTGACCAAATGGGCAGGAATTTTCTCTGATACAATATGAAATACAGCTGTTAGAGATACGCTATAAGCAAAACCAGCCAACAGAGCACTTAAACTTAAGAACCAAATGTGGCTCGAAAAACCAATCATCACTTGACTGAAACCAAAAACAATTCCCGTTACTGTCAATAAGCGATTTTTCAACATACTCACTAAGCTGGCAAAGCTAACGCCAGCTAGAATCCCGACAAGCTGCATACAGCTGAGAATTAAGCTCGCTGTTTCAGCACTTCCCATTTTATTCTGTAAGACAAGACTTGGAATACGTAAATTGATAGCGACATTAGTACACACAATCATTCCAGCTATAAAAGCCAACAATATGCTTAAATGCACTTGTTTTGTGGTCATTTTCTGAGCAGACTTGAGATGCTCATGTTTATCGACTTTGCTTTTTTCATAAGGAACAAACAAAAGATATAGGGCTAAAATAATAAAGCCAACTGTATAAACCAGAAAAGTAGTTGTCCAGCCAAAACGCAAGAGTTGCCCGACCGCTAAAGTCAACAAAGCCATCCCAACAACTTCTGCTGACCCACGGTAGCCCAACATCTGCACACGCTCTCTCCCTTGGAATCGCTCACTAATAATCGCAATTGCTCGAGGGTTCATCATACCTAGCCCTAAACCAAAAATAAATCGCGAAGCAAAAACGAGACCATAAGCTTGATTGAAAAATGGGATGAGGCCACAAAGAGAAAATAACAATAGCCCTAGTATAATCATTTGCCGCTCAGATAAGAAACGCTCTAAAATACTATTAAAAAGCAATAAAGACATAATCCCAATAGACGGCAAGGAGACTAATAACTCTACCTGACTAGAAGAATAATTCTTATAAAACTGAAACATTGCCGGTAAGGCGCTGGAAATTGAAAATGCCGTTGTCAACACAAATGATAAAGCCAGAATACTAGCCTTCTCCATGAATCTTTTCATCTTATCTTCTTTCTAAAATCACACTATCCCTATCATACAGTTTTTTATGAAAAGACGCAATCTGATAATCCACAAAGTTAAAGCAAACACCCCCTAAGTTGCTATTTTTATATCAACTTAAGGGGAAACTTTATAGGCTCTATAATTTCTGTAGTGGGTAACACCACCGCAGAGATTATGGAGCTATTTTTGTGTATACAAAAAGTCCCATATGACCTATAATGAAAAGCATCTAAACTACTCATTAGAAAGACTCATATGGAACAACTCGATTTTATCACAAAACTTCTTGGAATTGAAGACCAAAATATCAAAATAGACAATCTTTTTGATACCGGTACTCACAAAGAAATCCTGGCCCACCTTGACTATGATGCTCCTCCATGCCCTGCCTGCAAGGGACAGATGACCAAATACGACTTCCAGAAACCTTCTAAAATCCCTTATCTGGAGACAGCAGGATACAAAACCCTTATCCGACTCAAAAAGCGGCGCTTTCGCTGTAAGAACCGTGGAAAAATGGCTGTCACCGAAACCTCCTTCGTCCAGAAAAATCACCAGATTGCCGTCGCAGTCAAACAGAAAATCGCTCAATTATTGGTTGAGAAGCAAGCCATGACTGATATTGCCCACAGGCTCTCTATCTCAACTTCAACCGTCATTCGCAAGCTCAAGGAATTCAAATTTGAAACGAACTGGCAGAGACTGCCAGAAATCATGAGCTGGGATGAGTATGGCTTCAAGAAAGGGAAGATGAGCTTTACCAGCTTCTGCTCTTTCACTTTCAGGAAAAGCAAGCTAATCATTTCTTCGATCTGATTGAGGAGGTTATTTCTGATGTTCACCCAATTTTTCAGACAGTTTTTCGAACTTTTCTGAAGGACAGAGACAAGATTCTCAATGCCTTGGAACTGCCCTACTCCAACGCCAAGCTGGAAGCAACTAACAATCTCATCAAGGTCATTAAGTGAAACGCTTTTGGATTCAGGAACTTTGACAACTTCAAGAAACGCATTCTCATCGCTTTGAACATCAAAAGAGAGAGAACGAATCTCGTCCTCTCTCAATCTTAGCTTTTCATCAACCCACTACAGTTGACAAAGAGCCCAATTTGGTCAAATTGATAGGTTCTTAAAACTTCTACTAAAATGGTTTCTTTTGTTTTCGGAAAAACTGTCAATTTTAATTTTTTTGAACTTTTTAAATCTGTTTCTCCCAAAAGATAAACCGTATCCTTTGGAAAAGCTTCTTGTATAAACTCTTTGGTTACATATCCCGTATTTCCAAATAGTAGAATTTTCAATTTTTTGTCCCTCCTAAAAAGTAATTTATTTTGTTACTAATAATATTTTAGGTATCCAACTAAATATCATACATATTTTTGCTAAAAATATCAAGCAAAATAGACTAATTTTTTACTAATTTATTTCGTGTTTTCTCCACATATTTATTACACGCTATTTCGATTCCTTTCTTTCTCCTCTATTTTGTGTTATATTTATCATATACAAAGAATTTAATTTGGAATAAAAATCCATTTTTAGAACGAAGGAGAAAACATGTCTGTTATTGAAAAATTAACAAAACCAGCTCATTTGATTGATATGAATGACATCATTCGCGAAGGAAATCCAACACTTCGGGCAGTCGCCAAGGATGTCACCTTTCCACTTACCGAGCAAGAAGTTATCTTGGGTGAAAAAATGCTCCAATTTTTGAGGAATTCACAAGATCCTGTGATGGCTGAAAAAATGGGACTTCGAGGCGGCGTTGGTCTAGCTGCACCTCAGCTAGATCTGTCAAAGCGGATTATTGCCGTATTGGTCCCAAACCTGCCAGATAAAGAAGGCAATCCACCAAAGGAAGCCTATGCTTTGCAAACGGTTATGTACAACGCTAAAGTAGTGGCACATTCTGTTCAAGATGCCGCACTAGCTGAAGGGGAGGGCTGCTTGTCAGTTGACCGCGAAGTGCCTGGTTATGTCGTGCGCCATGCACGCGTCACTGTTGAATATTTTGACAAAGAAGGTGAAAAACACCGTATCAAACTCAAAGGATACAACTCAATCGTGGTTCAACACGAGATTGACCACACCAACGGCATCATGTTCTATGACCGCATCAATGAAAAAGAACCCTTCGCAATCAAAGACGGTATGTTAGTGATTGAATAATAAATAAAAGGGAATCTCTGATATAACAGCATTCCCAATTAAAATTTCTTTATAAAAGCACTATAACTCAAGAATACAAATAAAAAGAACAACTTTGGCTTCTGATAAACAGAAAATCAAGGTTGTTCTTTTTTGTAGTTATCGTGTGAATCTGTCTCAGACTCATGACTTTAGGATGACAAGCAATTTTAACGCAACTGCTATCGCACAAAACAAAGCACTATTTTGAGGTGGTAGATAGAACTTGTGAAGCAAGTCTCATCTTCATTCGCCTTTGAAACTCCAAAGAGTAATTTTGATGAAACCTTCGTTTTCTGCATTCACTATCTAAACAGTCTGAAAAACAGTTAAGTCGCCTTGTGGGGCGAGACTATACAGAACATTTTGTACCGAAGCCTTGAAATAAGAAAGCTGAGATTAACATTTTCAAATGTTAATTCCTTTGTGGGCGACTACACTAGCAATCGTAAGTATCGGTCTCAATCCTATTTTTAGAAGTCAGCTTCCCCTTTCCCAGAAAATAGCTAAAAGAATAATCGCTCCCAACACAGATGGAATAATCGCTGTATCTGACAGATGAGGTCCCCAATTACCAAAGAGCATTTGCCCAAGCCAAGCTCCAAACCAACCTAGTAAAATCTTGCCAATACAGCCCATTCGTTCTCCACGATTGGTGATTGCTGCTGCAATTAGACCAATAATGAAACCGACAAACATACTCCCAATCATTTAGTTATCCTTCCTGATTATTTTATTATTCTCACTTTTGCACTATTTTTATGCAAACAGCAGCTTTTCTTCTTTTTGGAAGAACAGGCACGACTTGCTAACACAGCCAAACTGACCAACGCCACCGAGGCAAGTACTACTTTTCCAGAAAATTCTAGTGAATAATGAAAATCTCTTAGGGCTTTTTTATCTTCAGCTGAAATCATTAACTTCATAATGTATCCTTTCTATTTGTAAATGGCTTACAAAGAACAACCGTAATCTATAAAATTTTGTAAAAAACTTTACAAGTAGTAAAATTTCCACTCTACTTTGACTATTTTAGTAGAACCTTTCAAAAAACAGCCAGCTACTCGCAGGAAGTCCTTACCATGAAAGAGCTGCAAAACCAATCATATTTTGCAAACAAACGAGCGAAAATTTTAGTCTAATGGCAACTGTCTCTGATGAAAGTTTCCCACATTCATCAAAAGAAAAGATCTTAGAATAAATCATCAAAGAGACTGAGCTGATTGTCTTCTGGCATATTGCCTAGAATCCCCATTTCATCCATTTTATCAACTAGAGTAGTGGATAAGCCACCGCGCTTGCGCAATTCGGTTTTTGAAAGAAACTCTCCTTCTGCACGCGCTTTAACCAATTGTTTTGCAACGTTGTCTCCCAAACCATCCATAGCAGAAAATGGAGGAATTAAGCTATCTCCGTCAATAAGAAATTCTGTCGCATCACTCTTATAAAGATCGAGTTTGCCAAATTTGAAGCCTCTTTCCAGCATTTCATTGACGATTTCTAGAGTTGTATAAAGGTCAATTTCAACATTGGAAGCTTCATTATTTTTGCGTTTTTCAGCGATTTCGTTCATCTTGCGCTTCACTGCATCTAGCCCACTACTCATGACTTTGATGTCAAAGGCTTTGGCACGAATAGAAAAGTAGGCACAGTAGTAATAAATCGGATGATGCACCTTGAAGTAGGCCACCCGCAAGGCCATCATCACATAGGCAGCCGCGTGAGCTTTGGGAAACATGTACTTAATCTTTCCACAAGATTCAATGTACCACTCAGGCACATTGTTTTCCTTCATGGCAGCGATATAGCCATTTCTCTCTTCATCAGAAATTTTGAGCCACATGCCTTTCCGCACCCGTTCCATAATGGTAAAGGACATCTTGGGCTCCAGCCCCTTGTGCATCAGATAGACCATGATGTCATCCCGACAACCGATAACAGTAGACAGGTCAGCAATTCCCTGCTTAATCAAATCTTGTGCATTGCCCAACCATACGTCAGTACCGTGAGACAATCCTGATAATTGAAGCAATTCCGCAAAGGTCGTTGGATGAGTTTCATCCACCATACCCCGCACGAAGTTGGTTCCAAATTCAGGAATCCCCAGCATACCAGTCGGCGTACCTATTTGCTCCTGCGTTACTCCGAGAACACCTGTCCCAGAAAAGAGAGCCATAACTTCTTGATCATCCATTGGAATTTCATTTGGGTCAATGCCGGATAAATCCTGCAACTTCCGAATCATGGTCGGATCATCATGACCGAGAACGTCAAGTTTTAGGACATTTTCATCAATATCATGGAAATTAAAGTGAGTAGTTTGCCACTCTGCCGTTAAATCATCCGCCGGATACTGAACTGGTGTGAAATCATAGACATCCATATAGTTTGGAATAACCACAATTCCTCCAGGGTGCTGTCCAGTCGTCCGTTTGACACCTGCTGCACCTTGCGCCAATCGCTCTACTTCTGCGTCACGGTAAAATTTATTGTAATCCCGCTCATACCCTTTCACAAAACCATAAGCTGTTTTGGCAGCGACTGTACCAACCGTACCAGCACGAAAGGCATATTCCTCACCAAAAATATCTCGGACATCCAAGTGAGCACTCGGTTGATCTTCACCAGAAAAGTTCAAGTCAATATCAGGCACCTTGTCACCATCGAAGCCAAGGAAGGTTTCAAAAGGAATATCCTGTCCATTTTTACTCAACTTATGTCCACAATGCGGACAATCTTTATCTGGCATATCAAAGCCTGAACCGTAAGAACCGTCCGTAATAAATTCTGAATACTGGCATTTGCCACAAACATAGTGAGGAGATAAAGGGTTTACCTCAGTAATCCCAATCATGGTCGCCACAAAACTAGAGCCGACCGAACCACGTGAACCCACCAAATAGCCGCGTTCATTTGAACGCTGTACCAACATTTGCGAAGCCAGATAAATCACGGCAAATCCATTCCCCAAAATGGAGGATAATTCCCGCTCAATTCGTCGGTCTACAATATCTGGTAGTGGATTTCCATAAATTTCAAAGGCTTTGGCATAAGTCATTTCAGCGACTTTTTCCTCTGATTTGTCAATAAATGGCGTATAGAGGTCACCTTTCACCACTTCAATCGGTTCAAAGGTTGCTGCCAATTGATTTGGATTGTCAATAACCACTTTGTGAGCTAATTCATCACCTAAGAAGGCAAACTCATCCAGCATTTCATTGGTTGTGCGGAAATGCGCTTTTGGAAGTGGAGCTGGTTGAGCATTTTCGCCATGTCCAATGGTACGATTAATCATTGCCCCTTGCCCTAAACTGCGGACGATAATTTCTCGATAAATTTCTTCTTCAGGCTCGATATAATGCACATCACCTGTAGCAAGAACAGGCTTGTCTAATCGATTTCCCACTTCAATCAAATTCTTAATAATGGTATGAAGCTCTTCGATATCCTTGACCTGCTCTTTAGCAATCAACGGTGCATAAATTGCTGGCGGCATGATTTCAATAAAATCGTAGTATTTCGCAACTTCTACTGCAGCATCAACACCTTGCGAAACAACCGCGTCAAACACTTCTCCTTCTGAACAGGCTGTTCCTAAAATTAAACCTTCTCGGTGCGCATCCAAAACTGTTCGTGGAATCCGCGGTACGCCCTCAAAATACTTTGTATTAGACAAACTGACTAATTTAAAAATGTTCTTCAAACCCGTTTGATTTTTTACATAAATCGTAGCATGTTTGACCCGCGCTTTTTTATAGGAGTTTTCATCCACCAAATCTGTGTTTAGCTTTTGCAAATTGGTAACGCCTCGTTTTTCTGCCGCATCGTTAATGAAAATAAAGAGTAGGCGTCCTGTCGCTTCCGCGTCATAATTAGCCATGTGATGATGATCAAGCGATACTTGAAAACGCTTAGTCAGTGGTCCCAAACCGTGACGCTTGTATTCTGGATAGAGATTGCGAGCAAACTCCAAAGTATCAATGACTGGCTGCGTAATTCGTGGAAGTCCATGCCGCTCATAATTGACATTCATAAATCCCACGTCAAAGGTAGCATTGTGGGCAACGAGTACCGTATCTTGGCAGAAGTCTTGAAATTCTTGCAAGACCTGCTCCAGCGGCTTCGCATTTTTGACATGCTCATCTGTAATCCCCGTCAGATCTGTCGTAAAAGCACTCAAAGGATGCCCCGGATTGATAAACTCGTCAAACTCGGCAATGACATTGCCCTTGTACATCTTACTTGCCGCGACCTGAATCAAGTCATTGTAAATAGCAGACAAACCGGTAGTTTCCACGTCAAAGACAACATAAGTGGCTTCCTTGAGCTCCATATCCACTTCGTTATAAGTAATAGGAACTCGGTCTTCCACGATATTAGCTTCCATGCCGTAAATCAGCTGAATACCTGCTTTTTTCGCAGCTTTATAACCATGCGGAAAGCTCTGCACATTCCCGTGGTCTGTAATAGCAACTGCCTGATGTCCCCACTTAGCGGCTGTCGCAATCAATTCCTCCACTTCTGGAAGAGCATCCATAGTTGACATATTGGTGTGCGCGTGAAATTCAATCCGCTTCTCACCTTCTGGCATCAAGTCTTTCCGCTCATAATGTGTCACTTCTTGCACATCTTGGACATTCATGGTCAAGTCATGCGTGAAGTTATTCATTTCAATATTTCCACGCACACGCAACCAAGAATTTTTCCTAATGATGTCAAATTTTTTGGCTTCTTCTTCGTTTTTAAACCATTTCTGAAGGGCGAAGCTAGAAGTATAGTCGGTCATCTTAAAGTTAATCAGCACACGCCCTGTGCGGGTAACTTTTTGCTCAAGATCAAAGACCATACCTTCAAAGACAATGCGATTTTCCTCGGTCTGGATGTCAATCATCTGCGTAATCTCTGCCTTGTCCAGCTTTGGTCGGGCAGCCGCTTTTCGTGCTTGAAAATCAGAATAGTTGGATTTTTCTTCAGCTGGTGGTGGGGCCATTTGTTGCAGCGCTTCGATAGCTTTTAGTGCCTCGTCATTAGCCGCTTGCACAATCTTTTCTTTTTCGACTTGGAAAGTTTCGACTTGTTGCTGAGTCAAGGCGTCACTTGCTTTGACCTGACAGTGAAAATGCGGAAAGCCAAACTTCACCAATTGCTTGGCTAAATTTGGCAAATGGATTTTCCGAAAATGCTCCGTATCAATACTGGAGGGTCCCTCAATCCAGAGCTGATCGCCGTCCGCATGCACCTTTAATTGTTGGTACATACTACGAAAGCCCTGACTGGCACAAGGTCCTTCTGTAAAAGCCTCTTTGTAATAAGCCTGCAACAGCTCCTCTGTAAAATCTTGATTGGCAGCCTTAATTTCAAAAATAGCTTGGTTGCCCGTCTTAGAAAATTCTTCATTTAAACGTTTTTTTAATTCTTGAAACAACTCAATGGGTAAAATTTCTCCAAAAGCAAACTGAAATTCCCAGACATGACTGACGGTATGCACTAAAACTTGCTCAATTTCTGCATGTAAAAAGGCACTTGATTGTCTCATATCAAGTGGCATATTGATTTGATTCATTAAAATTTCAAACGTAGATGACATCTTTTTTCCTCGTATGGTAATGAAACTATTTTACCATAAAACAAATGAATTTTCGATTAAAAAATAGATAAGGAATATCCCTCATTGTTTTTAATATAAACCAATCATCTCATCAAGGACGTCAAATGCTAAGCTTTTGGTTTCTCGGAACTTTGACAATTTTAAAACGAAAGTTCTCATCGCTTTGAACATCAAAAAAGAGAGAACCAATCTGATTCTCTCTCGCAGTTAGCGATAGGTTACCCACTACAGTTGACATTGAGTCTGTTTTCCCTTTTATTTTTTATATCCTTCTAATGCTTTTTGACGTTCTTCAGTTTGACCTTTCGCATCTAATTTTTTACCTTTATAAACAGTGCTTTCCCATGAACCGTACATTGGATTTGGGAAGATGATGAACTTTCCACCGAATTCGTTCTTTAATTCTTCTAATTTCTTACTACGTTCTTCTGCTGATGTTTTTGAGAAATCCGCAAAGTCAACGAGGTTATCACCTAAAAGCATGGCCAAATTCGTCGTTTCTTGTACTTTCTGACGGCGACCTTCTTTTGATTTCACACCTTTTTCTAAGAACATCAAATGGTCTTTCCCTTGTACTGGAATGCCTTCTTTTTCCAAATTCTTAATTGTCGCATCTACCTGACTCGCATCACGGTCAGAAACATAGTAGATTTGAACGCCGTTTTGATGTGCATACTGGAGAAATTCTTTGGCACCAGGAACCGCCTTAGCTGAAGCCTTTTTCACCCATGCATCCCAATTTTTAGGATTAAAGGCCGTACCGTCTTTGACATTTTGAACTTGATAAGGACTGTTGTCTAATACTGTTTCATCTAAGTCAAGAACGATTGAGTAAGGCTTATCTGTCGGTTTTTGCAGCAATTCTTTCAAACGATTCGTTGCAACATTATAACCTTGCAGGTACAGCGCTTTAGCTTCATCTGACTTTTGATACCAAAGAGTGGACATGGTATTTTCCCTTGACCGCAATTGGTCATAAGTCATGGTGACTTTACTGTCAGATGTGTTACTTTGCGCAGCCTTATTGTCTGTCGTCTTCGTTCCACAGCTGGTCAATAAAATAACCGAAGCAAGAGCAGAGAAAATTGTGATTGTGGCTTTAGATGATTTCATAAAACCAATCCTCCTAAAATTAATCTGTCAAAATTATAGCGCTTTCATATTAATTTTGCAAATTATCTGACCAAATGTAGGAGAAAAGTAGATTCGCAAAAAATGGTGAACTGTTGGAAAACTAGAATCCCTATACCACTTATTGTTGATTACAAGTCAAGAGCTTTTCATTATCTTTTCTTCAAGAAAGAAAAATAACTTAGTATTTATCCTTATTGCCTATAATAATACTGATCAGCAGGTTCATTTCCAATATTTTGACCGAGCAACAATCTTGGTCTGCTGGTATCCGATTCATCACCACACGGATTTTTAAAACCAATTTTAAATAAGGCAATCAGAGCCCCTGTATTACCCCATCGTATATTGAGTGTTGGAAACTTGGAAGTGGAGATTAAATTGGGAGAGATATTCTCATTTCTGTTTGTTTTTCCGTCTGCGCTTATAGTTATTTCTCTGCCTTCCTCATTCTTCCAGTATCCTGCCAAAGTCCTATAATCACCTTTCATAATGGCTACAATATCTAAATCTTGTTGATTAGGGGACTCTTTTTTACTCTCCTTGCTTGACTCAAAGAAATTCTTTTGATTTGCAAAAGCCATTTCATGGTTTGGGTTTCCATCAGACATAGTGATGGTAATCAGATGATTCTTTTTTGCTTTATATTTGAAAATACGTATCGTTATTGTAAAATCTGTATTTCCATCTGACTTTTTCATTTTATCCGTTGCAACTAAAGCATCCCCTTTCCGTTTTCCACTCTGTCGTAAATTGTCCTGAAACAGCACCATCAGGAGTCTGGTAGCCAATCGTCCATTGCTTACCATTCTGCTTACCATTCCTATCAAGTCGGGCTTTATCACCTGTATTGGCCATATAATCCCCTGTGATGTTAACTTGATTGTCAGAACTATCCGACAGCGAAGATGTTGTAAATGACGCCACTTGTTTTTCATTAGGAGTGCCATCTATCCTAGAATGAACAAGAAAATAGACTATGCTCCCTAAAACCAGTAGCAATACTGTACAGATCATAAATAAAAATTTATGTTTATCCCATTGATGATTCATTTAGCATGTCTCCAATAAAATATGTTATACCTAATATACCGTAATTATGCAACAAAGTAAAATAAAATAGTAAACATTAAACCTTCTAATACTTAACTTATCCCCTAGACGCCGTCATTCTAGTCAGTGTTGAGAAGACTGTTTATTCTAAAGAGATCGGACAAAAACGCCATTTTGGGGCATAAATAGATAACCAACGACACTATAAAAGGCTTAAAATCAAGGTTTATTTAAACCAGATTCTAAGCCTTTTTTGCTTTCATACTAATCTTTGCCCAGCCATTAAAACTCATTTTCTTACTATCCATTCACCCATTCACGTTTTTAAATGTGACTTTAGCTTCTGGATCAATACTCCTCACAATATTTGTATAGTAATGTTCTGCTGATTCTGTGATAAGTTTTTTATACTGCTTGATATACCCTTCTTGCTCCTTACTACTATGCCCTCTGGATACATATTCTCCCGTATCAATATTTTCGGTTGCTCCACTCAACAGCTGTCCTCTTGTATCATATAGTTTATATCGATATTTTGGATTATCTGGAACCTCTACTCCTATCACTTTATATTTAGGAATAGTTAATTCATACTGATGTTCCGCAAGTTTTCTAACCTTCACTGCTTCCTTAATCCCAAATTTAGCATTATAATTAAGAATAATAATAGCCTTCTTTATAGACAGTGGAATGCTGATATTAGTTCCAGGTATTTTCTTATCTTTCTCAATCGTTTCAACCCTTTGAATTCCGACATTTAAAAAGACACTTTCGTTGACTTTCTCTAGATGCGTGATTTGAGTATAAATCTGACTCCGCTCATCTGAAGCATTTTTCCCTTGGAAATACCCAATAATATTATAAGTTTTTGCGACGACAAAAAAAGTAGCAAGAACGGCTAACACAATCCAAACGTAAATCTTAGCCCCTAAAACTTTTTTTATGAAATTCTTCACTATTTTCATGTTCTATTTCCTCCGAATCAAAAATGCTATCCCTAGACTCATCACAGCGATAAAAGCTGCTATATAAGGATTCAGCGGAAAAAGAATGACAATCAAAAGCAACAAAACAAATGGTACAATTTTCCCTATTTTCATAATATAATTAAAACCTCTCCAGTACAAATTATATATATATATATATATAATTTGTCAAGTAATTTAATGCATTTTTATATGATAAATTGTAAAATATAGTGCAACAAAAAAACTCATAGCGTTTCATTGGTGTAAACTGTAAGTAACCACACAAACAGAACCCGAGGAAAAACTATGAGCTACTACCATCTTACCATAACTGACC
>NZ_JBMHFC010000008.1:0-96357 GCF_049166725.1 Streptococcus atopicus | reverse complement strand
GTTGACTAAAATAGCCACCTCTGAACTTGCCTTGCTCACATCAATTCCAAACACAGTCCGCATGATAATTCCCTCTTTGTCTTGAATGATACCTTGTTTTAGTGATGTCATTTTCAATACTCGACGTTGAACGTCCCACATACTTTGAACAGATTCCCACTAAAACAGGTGTCTTGCTAGTTTTTTGTACGACGTCTAGCGTCAAAAACACCCACGACTTAACAAGACACCTCTACTTTAACATAAAGAAAAAGCAGTGAGTACTCTCTCCCGTCGGAGATTTCACCACTACTAATTTTAGTATGTTTTGTTTTGTGAATATTGGCCATTTAGCATTTTAGTTGATTGTATTTTGTGATATAATGATTCAAATTATCAGTAAGGGAGGAGATTAGATGATAAAGACGGTTGGAATCGTTAGTCTATCAAGCGGGATTATAGGAGAAAGTTTCGTTAGACATGAGGTTGAGCTGGGATTGAAGCGCTTGAAAGACTTGGGACTTGAAGTGACGTTTTTAGAGCACGCACAAAGAGGAATGGATTATCTGAAAGACCATCCTGAATCGAGAGCGCAAGATTTGATTCAAGCTTTTGAAGATCCTTCAATTGATATGATTTTATGTGCTATTGGTGGAGATGATACGTATCGATTGCTACCCTATTTGTTTGAAGATAACCAATTAAAAAAGGTTGTGAATCAGAAAGTATTTTTAGGCTTTTCAGACACTACTATGAATCACCTCATGCTCCATAAGTTGGGAGTGAAGACTTTTTATGGTCAGTCATTTCTTGCTGATGTTTGTGAGTTAGAGGAAGAAATGCTGCCTTATACGCTTTCATATTTTAAGGAACTGATTGGAACAGGGACTATCTCTGAAATCAGACCGAGCAATGTCTGGTATGATGAGAGGATGGATTTTAGTGAAAAAGCCTTAGGAACGAAGCGGACTCGCCATGAAAATCAGAGATTTGAATTGCTGAAAGGAAAAGCAACATTTGAAGGGGAAATTTTAGGAGGCTGTTTGGAGTCGCTTTATCAGATATTTGATAATACAAGACATGAGGATACGATTGAACTGTGTGCTCACTATCAGCTCTTTTCTAGTCTTTCAGAGTGGGCAGAAAAAATTCTTTTGTTAGAAACCAGTGAGGAAAAACCAGAACCAACTTTATATCGAAAAATGCTAGAAGCCTTGAAAGCGACAGGGATTTTTGCTGTTTTAAATGGTGTGCTTGTTGGAAAACCAATGGATGAAACTTACTATGATGAGTATAAGCAAATCTTGCTGGATGTCATTGATACGGATATTCCTATTTTGTATAATTTAAATGTTGGACATGCTACCCCAAGAGCAATTGTTCCTTTTGGGGTGAAAGCTCAAGTAGACGCCAACGAGCAAGTCATTCGATTTTTGAATGAACTGAAATAACTTTAAAAGTGCAGGTTGAAGAATGACCTGCATTTTGCGTGTTGTTTACGAATTTAGTATAATAGGGGAAGCAAAAGTAGAAAAGAGAAAAATATGAGAATTCGTGGTTTTGAGCTTGTTTCAAGCTTTAAAAATGAGAATTTACTGCCAAAGCGTGAGACGGCTCATGCAGCAGGCTATGATTTGAAGGTAGCAGAGCGTACAGTCATTGCGCCCAAAGAGATTAAATTGGTGCCTACAGGTGTCAAGGCCTATATGCAGGCTGGTGAGGTGCTTTATCTTTATGATCGTTCATCTAATCCGCGTAAAAAAGGATTGGTTTTGATTAACTCTGTGGGTGTTATCGACGGGGATTACTATGGTAATCCGGGAAATGAAGGGCACATTTTTGCGCAAATGCAGAACATTACAGATCAAGAAGTGGTCTTAGAAGAAGAAGATCGTATCGTTCAAGCTGTCTTTGCGCCGTTCTTGCTTGCTGATAATGATGAAGCAGATGGTGTGCGGACAGGTGGTTTTGGAAGCACGGGGCATTAAGAAAGAGGAATCTATCATAGCCAAGAAAAAAGCAACATTTGTTTGTCAAAATTGTGAATATCATTCCCCCAAGTATTTAGGGCGCTGTCCTAACTGTGGGGCTTGGTCGTCCTTTGTCGAAGAGGTCGAAGTTACGGAGGTTAAGAATGCGCGTGTTTCTCTGACAGGGGAAAAAAGTCGACCGATGAAGTTAGCAGAGGTGACTTCTATCAATGTCAACCGTACCAAGACAGATATGGAAGAGTTTAACCGCGTCTTGGGCGGTGGCGTGGTGCCAGGAAGTTTAGTTCTAATCGGAGGAGACCCAGGTATTGGGAAATCTACCCTTTTATTGCAGGTTTCGACCCAACTCTCTCACAAAGGAACGGTCTTGTATGTCAGTGGGGAAGAGTCTGCCGAGCAGATTAAGCTGCGCGCGGAACGTTTAGGCGATATTGACAGTGAGTTTTATCTCTATGCTGAGACCAATATGCAGAGTATTCGTGCTGAGATTGAAAAAATCAAACCAGATTTTTTGATTATAGATTCCATTCAGACGATTCTATCGCCAGAAATTTCCAGCGTGCAAGGGTCGGTTTCGCAAGTGCGAGAAGTGACAGCGGAGCTGATGCAGCTGGCAAAAACCAACAATATTGCCACCTTTATCGTCGGTCATATGACGAAAGAGGGCACTCTGGCTGGACCTAGAACTTTGGAACATATGGTGGATACAGTACTTTATTTTGAGGGTGAGCGTCAACATACTTTTCGTATTTTGCGGGCGGTTAAAAACCGCTTCGGCTCTACGAATGAAATCGGTATTTTTGAAATGCAGTCAGGTGGTCTGGTTGAAGTACTCAATCCTAGCCAGGTTTTCTTAGAGGAGCGTTTAGATGGAGCGACAGGCTCTTCTATCGTGGTGACTATGGAGGGGACGCGTCCAATCCTTGCGGAAGTGCAGGCTTTGGTGACGCCGACCATGTTTGGCAATGCCAAGCGGACAACGACAGGATTGGACTTTAATCGCGCCAGTCTGATTATGGCTGTTTTGGAAAAGCGAGCAGGGTTATTATTGCAAAATCAAGATGCCTACCTCAAGTCAGCAGGCGGTGTCAAATTAGATGAGCCAGCTATTGACTTAGCTGTTGCCGTTGCAATTGCTTCGAGTTATAAAGATTTGCCAACGAATCCACAAGAATGTTTTATTGGTGAAATCGGTCTGACGGGTGAAATCCGCCGTGTCAATCGCATTGAGCAGCGCATCAATGAAGCTGCTAAGCTGGGCTTCACCAAAGTTTATGCTCCTAAAAACTCTCTGAACGGATTGAACATTCCCGAAACTATTGAAGTTATTGGTGTAACAACGATTGGTGAAGTATTGAAGAAGGTGTTTGGGTAAGTCAGTGTAACTGAGCATTGAATTGATAGGTGAGCCAGACAACGGACTCTACATTGCTAAGAAAATTCTGTAAATGATTGGAAGAATAATAAAGTTTCATCGTTTCTGTTATTTCTTTTCGACAACTATGTGGTATAATAGTAACGTTTGAAATAAAAACAGGTTTTTCCTGTTGAAAATATAAGATAAAAATTAGGAGACATAAAATTGGCGAATCAAATTCGTGTGCGTTATGCACCAAGTCCAACGGGACTGTTACACATCGGGAATGCGCGGACTGCGCTCTTTAATTATCTTTACGCTCGTCACTACGGCGGAACTTTTATCATTCGGATTGAAGATACTGACCGTAAACGTCATGTGGAAGACGGGGAGCGTTCGCAGTTGGAAAATCTGCGTTGGTTAGGAATTGATTGGGATGAGAGTCCAGAAACGCATGAAAAATATCGCCAATCTGAACGCTTGGACATTTACCAAGGTTATATCAATGAGTTACTTGAAAAAGGCTTGGCTTACAAGTCATACGTGACGGAGGAAGAGTTGGCAACAGAGCGTGAACGTCAGGAAGCTGCTGGAGAAACACCTCGTTACATCAATGAATATCTGGGAATGTCTGAAGATGAAAAAGCGGCTTATATCGCAGAGCGTGAAGCAGCAGGCATTGTTCCAACAGTCCGTCTTGCAGTCAATGAATCTGGTATTTACAAGTGGAACGATCTTGTCAAAGGTGAGATTGAATTTGAAGGTGGTAACATCGGTGGTGACTGGGTTATCCAGAAAAAAGACGGTTATCCAACTTATAATTTTGCGGTTGTGGTGGATGACCACCTGATGAAAATTTCTCACGTTATCCGTGGAGATGACCACATTGCTAATACACCTAAGCAGCTCATGGTATATGAAGCACTTGGTTGGGAAGCGCCACAATTTGGTCACATGACCTTGATTATCAACTCTGAAACGGGTAAGAAATTGTCCAAACGTGATACAAACACCCTTCAATTTATCGAGGATTACCGTAAGAAAGGCTACTTGCCTGAAGCTGTTTTTAACTTTATCGCTCTGCTTGGCTGGAATCCTGGCGGTGAAAATGAAATCTTCTCTCGCGAAGAATTGATCCAACTCTTTGATGAACATCGTCTCAGCAAGTCACCAGCAGCTTTTGACCAAAAGAAATTAGACTGGATGAGTAATGAATACATTAAAAATGCGGATTTTGAAACTATTTTTGATATGGCGAAACCTTACTTGGAAGCGGCTGGTCGTTTGACTAACAAAGCTGAAAAATTGGTTGAACTTTACAAGCCACAAATGAAGTCTGTAGATGAAATCGTACCGCTCACAGACCTTTTCTTTGAAGAATTTCCAGAGCTAACGGCAGAAGAAAAAGAGTTTATGGCAGGCGAAACAGTACCAACTGTTTTGAAAGCATTCAAAGAAAAATTGGAAGCTATGAGTGATGAAGACTTCAAGTCAGAAAATATCTTCCCACAAATCAAGGCAGTGCAAAAAGAAACGGGTATCAAAGGCAAAAATCTCTTTATGCCAATTCGTATTGCTGTTTCAGGCGAAATGCACGGTCCAGAATTACCAGACACCATTTACCTGCTTGGACGTGAAAAATCTATTGAGCACATCGAAAATATGTTGAAAAACATCCAATAAATTTAACGAAAACATCACATGTGTTAAACTTGTGGTGTTTTTGCTTTATATGATGAAATGCTTGATTTTATGTTATAATAACTCTTAATACTAAATCGAAGTGAGGAATGCTTATGCCAGCTACTAAAATGACCGCACAGGAAATTATTCAGTTTATAGCGGATGCTAAGAAAAAGACAAATGTAAAAGTGACTTTTGAAGGAAAATTAGCGGGCGAAGTGCCGGATTCTGTTGTCAAATTGGGCAATGTTCTATTTGGTGACTGGGAAGAAATTAAACCTCTTTTGGTTAACCTAGAAGAGAATAAAACCTATGTGGTGGAGCAGGATGCTCGGAATTCTGCCGTGCCGCTGTTAGACAAGCGCGAGGTCAATGCTCGGATTGAGCCAGGAGCTATTATCCGTGACCAGGTGGAAATCGGTGATAATGCTGTGATTATGATGGGAGCCGTTATCAATATCGGAGCTGAAATTGGTGCTGGAACGATGATTGATATGGGAGCCGTTTTAGGTGGTCGAGCTATTGTTGGAAAAAACAGTCATGTGGGTGCTGGGACTGTTCTTGCCGGTGTTATTGAGCCAGCCAGTGCTGAGCCAGTTCGCGTGGGAGATAATGTTTTGATTGGAGCCAATGCTGTCGTTATTGAAGGAGTGCAGATTGGCAATGGTTCTGTCGTCGCTGCAGGGGCTATTGTGACGACAGATGTGCCAGAAAATGTTGTTGTAGCTGGTGTGCCAGCGCGTGTGATTAAGAAAATTGATGAACAAACCCAGCAGAAAACAGCATTGGAAGACGCTCTTCGGACACTTTAAAGAGGGAAATGTATGATTGATTATCAAAAAATTCGCCGAGACTTGCATCAAATTCCGGAAATTGGGCTGGAAGAGTATAAGACTCATGCCTATCTGATGAGAATAATTGATGAGTTGACTGCTGGCTTGGATTTTGTTGAGATTCGGACCTGGCGTACGGGAATTTTGGTCTTTGTCAAAGGCAGTACACCTGCTAAGACGATTGGCTGGCGGACAGATATTGACGGTTTGCCGATTGTTGAGGAGACAGGGTTTGCCTTTGCTAGTCAACATGAGGGACGTATGCATGCCTGTGGGCATGATATGCACATGACAATCGCTCTGGGTTTGTTGGAGAAATTAACTACTGAGCAGCCTAAGAATAATCTACTTTTTCTTTTCCAGCCAGCTGAGGAAAATGAAGCTGGGGGTATGCTGATGTATGAAGATGGAGCCTTTGGCGATTGGTTGCCAGATGAATTTTATGGGCTTCATGTGCGACCTGACCTCAAGGTAGGAGATATTGCTACGAATACTAGTACACTTTTTGCAGGGACTTGTGAAGTTAAATTAATTTTTAAGGGCAAGGGTGGTCATGCTGCATTTCCACATAATGCTAATGACGCTTTGGTAGCAGCTAGCTATTTTATCACTCAGGTTCAGACCATTGTGAGTCGCAATGTAGATCCGATTGAAGGAGCTGTCGTTACCTTTGGTGAATTCCATGCTGGAACAACGAATAATGTGATTGCTGAAACTGCCTTTCTGCACGGAACCATTCGAACATTGACGCAGGAGATGAATTTGCTCACTCAAAAACGCCTGCGGGAAATCGCTGAAGGAGTAGCCCAGTCTTTTGGTGTAGAGCTTGATTTGGAGCTGAAACAAGGTGGTTATCTTCCTGTGGAAAATCATCCTGAATTAGCTGCTCAATGTATGAACTTTTTCCAAAAAGAGAGTGACGTGCACATGATTGATATTTCACCCGCAATGACCGGTGAGGACTTTGGTTATCTGCTCAGTAAAGTCAAGGGTGTGATGTTCTGGTTGGGAATTGATAGTCCTTATGCACTTCATCATCCTAAAATGGCGCCAGATGAAGCAGCCTTGCCTTTTGCTATTGAAAAATTTGGGAAGTTTTTAAGTTCAAAAGTTAATGAATGATGGGCTGGGAATGTTGATAATGTTTCTGATTGAGGAGAAGATAAATGAAGGCAGATTTGCGCAAAACTATAGTCAGAAAAATGAAAGAGCAGGAATTGATAGTAAAACAGCAGAGAGATGCTTTGCTCACTCAGTACTTGCTGGAATCTTCTACTTATCAACAAGCTAGAACAGTTGCGGTTTATTTATCTTTGCCACACGAGTTTGACACAGGTCTTTTCATCAGGCAGGCTCAAGCAGATGGCAAGCGGGTTTTGGTCCCTAAGACTTATCCCCAAGGGCGCATGACTTTTGTAGATTATAATCCAAATGACTTGGAATTGACTGTTTTTGGTATCTGGGAACCAAGAAGTGAACGAGCGGTGGAAAAATCTCATATTGATTTGATTCATGTTCCAGGTGTTGCTTTTAACAAAAAAGGCTATCGTATTGGCTATGGAGGTGGCTATTATGACCGCTATTTGGCTGATTTTAAAGGGATGACAGTCAGTACAATTTATCCTTACCAGTTAGTTGATTTTCAACCAGATGATTGTGATATTCCCGTTCAGGAGGTATTGATTTGTGAATAAAATTTATGATAAACGTTATCCAGTAACGAGCTTATTGTTGTTTATCACGGCAGGAGTTTTCCTAGCAATGTTTCTGTTGCGCGGCTTTAATTATGCTAGTACCCAAACGATTTATGAATTTGGGGCAATGAATGGTCGAACGATTCAATATTTTCCAAGTCAGATTTGGCGCTTGGTATCGGCGATTTTTGTTCATATCGGCTTGGAGCATTTTGTGATGAATATGATTACGCTGTATTTTATCGGACGACAAGCTGAGGATATTTTTGGCTCGTGGAATTTTCTGTTTCTTTATCTGATGTCTGGTATTTTAGGAAATGTCTTTGTCTTCTTTTTCACTTCAAGTGCTGTGGCTGCAGGTGCCTCTACATCTTTGTTTGGGATTTTTGGTGCTATTATTACTTTGCGCTATGCGGTGCGAAATCCTTACATTCAGCAACTCGGTCAATCGTACTTAGTTCTTCTAGTTATGAACTTAGTGTTGAGTTTGACACCGGGAATTAGTCTGGCAGGACACTTAGGTGGTGCAGTCGGAGGCGCTTTGTGTGCGGTTATTTTTCCAGTCCGTGGGGAAAGAAGAGCTTATCAAGTGGGGCAACGGTTATTGGCGTTGATTGCTTATATTGTTTTAGCTTTGGGAATGATTTGGTTAGCTTTTAATCGAGGCGTATAAAAAGAGGTTGAATAGACTGCTGTATCTCGCAGCAATCTGTTTTCACCTCTTTTTGCTTTATATTTGTTGACCAACTAAAATCTTTGCAGCAATCGTGATGTCAGTTAATGGTGACCAATCTATTTTATCAATGTCAATATTAAAAAGAAGCGGTGTCATGTGAAGAAGTGCCGCTTTCTCGTTTTCTCTCAAGCTGAAAGTGGCTGCAACGTCATAAGAATTCGTAATGGTAAAGGCTTCTTCAAAATGCTCAATGATTTTGTGATTGGAATAATTTGTGTTTGTTAATTGCTCGGCAACGATACCACGAATTTCTTGCAAATGTTGGCTGCTAGGAATAACCTTAATGAGCAAGCCGTTTTTCTGCAAGACGCGCTGAAATTCTTGGTAATTGGCGGGAGAGAAAATGTCTAAAATCACATCCATGCTAGCATCTTGAATAGGGATGTGTGCCAGATCTCCAACAAACCAACTTACCGTCAGGCTGTGGTCACTTTTGGCTGCTAGTTGAATAGACTCTTTTGACAAATCGAATGCATAGATATGTTTAGCTGGCAATTGTGCTTGCAAATTTCGAGCATAATAACCCTCTCCGCAGCCAATGTCCAGCAGATTGTCGTGTTGTGGCAAAGATGATAAAATTTCTAGTAATTTCTTCAAAATTGGTTGGTAAAATCCTGCTTCGAGAATCAATTGTCGATTTTGAAAGTTGGATTTATCGTAGGCTTTTGATTGCTTTACCTGTGGAGCCAAGTTGACATAGCCGAGTTTTGCCAGATCAAAGGAATGCTTATTTTTGCATTTGAGGCTATTTTCTGATAAAAACAAGGCTTGCTGGCAAAAAGGGCAAGCAAAGAAAGTAGCTGTTTCAAAGCGTTTAAGTTTGGGATTCATGCGTTTTCTCTTTCATCAATTTCTGTGTCTAGTGTAACATGTGAGAAATGCTTTGGCAAGCAGATAAAGAAAGGGACATTTAAAATGAACCACACTTTTAAAGCGGTTGGAGCTAAAGCAAGCACTATGGCAATATGCTTTTTGCTAAGTGAGAATGAAAAGAAGCTGGAGCGAAAAGTCTCCAACTTCAAAGTATATAGCGTAATAAACCAACGATGTAGTAGTTGATTGCTCTCTTTCCTATTTAGTAAGTCAAAACAAAATATTTTTTCTTACCACGACGGATAACGGTGAGTTCGTTTTCCAATTTGTCAGCGTCCGTTAATCTGTAGTCAAGGTCTTGAATACGCTCGCCATTGACATAAATAGCACCGTTTTGGACATCTTCACGCGCTTGGCGTTTAGAATTAACAATGCCAGCCGTTACCAAAAGTTCTACGATGTTGAGATTGTCATCTGCTTTCACTTGATAATTTGGCACGCCTCGAAGTCCTTGTTTCAATTCTTTGACAGAAAGATTTTTAATGTTTCCAGCAAAAAGCTGCTCGGTAATATTGAGTGCTTCTTTGTAGGCTTTTTCGCCATGCACAAATGTAACGACTTCTCGCGCTAAGATTTTTTGCGCCAAACGTTCATGTGGAGCTGCTTCAAATTGTTTCCCAATTTCTTCGATTTCATCAAGCGGAAGAAGGGTGAAAATTTTGAGGAAACGAACGGCATCAGCGTCCATGACATTCATCCAGAATTGGTACATTTCGTAAGGACTGGTCTTATCAGCATTGAGCCATACAGCGTTGCCTTCTGACTTACCAAATTTCTTACCGGTTGCGTCTGTGATAAGGGGCACTGTAATAACGTGAGCTGTTTTGTCTGCCTTCCGACGAAGCAATTCAGTACCAGCAGTCATATTGCCCCATTGGTCAGAACCGCCGATTTGCAAAGTGACACCGTATTGCCGATTTAGCTCAAAAAAGTCATAGCCTTGCATGATTTGGTAAGCGAACTCAGTATAAGAAATCCCTGTTTCAATTCGTTTTTTTACGGACTCTTTACTCATCATGTAGTTGACGGTGAAATATTTTCCAACATCGCGTAGAAAATCAATAAAGCTAATATCGGAGAACCAGTCGTAGTTGTTGACCATTTCAGCCTTGTTGTCGCCATTTTCAAAATCAAGAAAACGAGATACTTGCGCTTGAATGCTTCGTACCCAGCCCTCAACGGTGTCTTTTGTTTGTAAACTCCGCTCTGTATCTTTAAATGATGGGTCGCCAATTAAGCCAGTTGCACCGCCGACGAGAGCGTAGGGTTTGTGACCTGCCAACTGTAAATGTTTCATGACAAGGATTGGTACAAGATGACCGAGGTGCAGGCTGTCAGCTGTTGGATCGTAGCCAGAATAAAAACTAACATTTCCTTCCGCTAAGGCTTTGCGCAACGCGTCTTCGTCAGTTGTCTGAAAAACTAAACCACGTTCTTTTAGCTCATCAAAAATGTGCATATCTGTCTCTCCTTTATAAAATTTCTAGTTATTGTAACATTGTATCACAAACAGCCATTAGAATGTAGTGAAATTGCAAAAATAATTTAAAAAAACAATGATTCCAGCCAAGGATTGCCTTTCCTGTTGTCAGAAGTTTCATAAATTTGCTATAATAGGCAGAGAAAGTTCAAGGAGAAAGAATGAGTAAACAAGTTTTTGAAAAGATCAAACGATTGTTTGAAAAACTTTTTCAAACGAATCGTCCTAGCAAAAATGAAAAAGAAAGCTGGACAATTTGGAGTATTGGTGGGACTGTCCTTCGTACTCTAAAGTTATTGTCAAATATCTTTTTTGTGCTTGTTTTTTTAGGTTGCTTGTTTGGTGGAGGTATTGCATTAGGTTATGGTGCTAGAATCTTTAACAACGTTGAAACTCCTAAAAAAGAAGAGCTCATTAAAAAAATTCAAGATATTTCAACTATTTCTGAATTAAAATATGCTGACGGCAGCTCCATTTCAGCCATTGATAGTGATTTATTGCGAGTGCCAATTAAGAGTAAAGATATTTCTGACAATGTGAAAAAAGCGGTCATTGCGACAGAAGATGAGAATTTTAGGCAGCACAATGGGGTTGTCACAAAAGCTGTTTTACGGGCGATGCTAGGCTCTGTTGCAGGGATTGGTTCCTCAAGTGGAGGTTCTACCTTAACTCAACAGTTAATCAAGCAACAAGTTGTCGGCGATGCTCCAACCTTTAGTCGTAAAGCATCAGAAATCATTGATGCGCTGGCTTTAGAACGCTACATGAGCAAAGATGATATTTTAACGACTTATTTGAATGTGGCACCGTTTGGGAGAAATAACAAAGGGCAAAATATTGCTGGTGTGGAAGAAGCTGCACAAGGAATTTTTGGAGTTCCTGCCAGCAAATTGACAATTCCTCAAGCAGCTTTTATTGCTGGTTTACCACAAAGTCCAATTGTTTACTCTCCTTATGCAGCTGACGGTAGCCTGAAAAGTGCTAAAGATATGACTTTTGGTCTCAATCGTGCGAAAAATGTTATTTATAATATGTATCGGACAGGTGCGATTAGTAAAGACGAGTACCAATTGTATAAAGATTATGATTTAAAACGAGACTTTTTACCAAGAGATACGACTTCGGCAAGAACACATGACTATCTATATTACGTTGCTATGAAAGAAGCTCAAAAAGCAATGTATGATTACTTAATCAAACGTGACAATGTTTCACAGCAAGAGTTGAAAAATGATGCAACAGTGAAAGCTTACAGAGAACTAGCTGCGAAAGAGTTGAGTGAAGGCGGCTACACTGTCACCACAACTATTAATAAGAATGTGCATAATGCAATGCAAAATGCAGTAGCTAATTTTGGTAGTGTCTTAGATGATGGAACAGGTGCAGTCGAAGCTGGAAATGTCCTCATGGATAATCGTACAGGAGCTATTTTGGGGTTTGTGGGAGGACGTGATTATGCTTCTAACCAGAACAACCATGCATTTGATACAGAGCGCTCACCAGGCTCAACCATTAAGCCGATTTTAGCCTATGGTATTGCTATAGACCAAGGGCTTATGGGAAGTGCCAGCATGCTGTCTAACTACCCTGCAAATTTCTCTAGCGGTGAGCCAATTATGCACGTAGATAGCCGTGGTACAGCCATGATGGATTTGCAGGAAGCTTTGAATACTTCTTGGAACATTCCAGCTTATTGGACTTATAAATTGCTTCGTGACAAAGGAGTTAATGTCCAAGGGTACATGGAGAAAATGGGCTATCAAATTGAAAATTATGATATTGAAAGTCTGCCAATGGGAGGAGGTATTGAAGTATCTGTCGCCCAACACACCAATGGTTTCCAAACTTTAGCCAATAATGGGGCATACCAAGAGCGCTATATGATTGAAAAGATTACGACAAAAAACGGGAAAGTTGTCTATGAACACAAAGCAAAACCTGTTCAGGTTTACTCTAAGGCAACGGCGACGATTATGCAAAGTCTTATGCGTGGGGTATTGAGTTCGGGTGCTACGACGACCTTCAAATCTCGTTTAACGCAGATCAATAGCGGTTTAGCTAGTGCTGATTGGATTGGAAAAACGGGTACGACTAACAGCAATGGTGACATGTGGCTCATGGTATCCACTCCTAAATTAACGTTGGGTGGCTGGATTGGTCATGACAATAATGCTTCAATGGCAGCTTTGACGGGTTACAACAACAATGCTCAGTATATGGCTCAACTAGTAAATGCAATTTATCAAGCCGACCCAAGTCTCTGGGGAGTTGGTGACAAGTTCAATCTAGATTCTAGTGTCATTAAGTCCAATGTTCTTAAAGCAACAGGTGAACGAGCTGGCACAGTAACAGTCAATGGTCGCAGTATGAACCTGGCCGGACAGACAGTTACTAGCTATTGGGCGAAAAACGGTGCTCCGATGACCACCTATAAATTTGGAATCGGTGGTACAGATAGTGATTATCAAAAAGCTTGGGCAGCACTTTTAGGTGGACGCTAAATAAAAACACTTTCATAAGTAAAAAACTTGAAAAGCAGAGTTAAATAAGGTATAATATTACTAATAATTTGTCGTCTGCTTTATTTGAAATATTGTCCATATAAAGCTTACAGCAGTTAAATCATACTTTTAAAGTCAGATTTAGCTGCTCTTTTTGTGTCTGTTTTGGGGATTTTTGTCGTTTGTCATCAAAACTTAAAGATTCTGAAAATTACTCAAAAAGGACAAATGAAGTTGCTACTCTATCATGTAATAGAGAATGTAGAAAGAAGAAGGAGTAAAAAACTTGGCAGGACATGAAGTTCAATACGGGAAACACCGTACTCGTCGTAGTTTTTCAAGAATCAAGGAAGTTCTTGATTTACCAAATTTGATTGAAATCCAAACGGATTCGTTCAAAGATTTTCTTGACCATGGTTTGAAAGAAGTATTTGAAGATGTACTTCCTATCTCAAACTTTACAGATACAATGGAGCTAGAGTTTGTTGGTTATGAAATCAAAGAATCCAAATATACCTTAGAGGAAGCACGTATCCATGATGCCAGCTATTCAGCACCTATTTTTGTGACTTTCCGTTTGATTAACAAAGAAACTGGTGAAATCAAGACCCAAGAAGTGTTCTTTGGCGATTTCCCAATCATGACCGAAATGGGGACCTTTATTATCAATGGTGGTGAGCGGATTATCGTATCACAGCTCGTTCGTTCTCCGGGTGTTTACTTCAACGATAAAGTAGACAAAAATGGTAAAGTTGGTTATGGTTCAACTGTCATTCCTAACCGTGGAGCTTGGTTAGAGCTGGAAACAGACTCAAAAGATATTGCTTATACTCGGATTGACCGTACTCGTAAGATTCCGTTTACGACACTTGTTCGTGCGCTTGGTTTTTCTGGCGATGATGAAATCTTTGACATTTTCGGCGACAGCGATCTCGTTCGCAACACGATTGAAAAGGATATTCATAAAAATCCAATGGATTCACGTACGGATGAAGCGCTTAAAGAAATCTATGAACGTCTTCGTCCAGGTGAGCCTAAAACAGCTGATAGCTCACGTAGTTTATTGGTCGCTCGTTTCTTTGATCCACATCGTTACGACTTGGCGGCAGTTGGTCGTTATAAAATCAATAAAAAATTAAACATTAAAACACGTTTGTTAAATCAAACGATTGCAGAACCTTTGGTAGATCCAGAAACAGGTGAAATCTTGGTTGAAGCTGGAACTGTTATGACACGTAGTGTCATTGATAGCATTGCAGAATACTTGGACGGTGATTTGAATAAAATTACTTATATTCCAAATGATGCAGCTGTATTGACGGATCCAGTCGTTCTTCAAAAATTCAAAGTGGTGGCGCCAACTGATCCAGATCGCGTGGTGACTATTATTGGTAATGCTAACCCAGGTGATCGAGTTCATACGATTACGCCAGCAGATATTTTGGCTGAGATGAATTACTTCTTGAACCTCGCTGAAGGGCTGGGTCGTGTGGATGATATTGACCACTTGGGAAATCGTCGGATTCGTGCCGTTGGTGAATTGCTTGCTAACCAAGTACGTCTTGGATTGTCTCGTATGGAGCGTAATGTTCGCGAGCGCATGAGTGTGCAAGATAATGAAGTGTTGACACCGCAACAAATCATTAACATCCGCCCAGTCACAGCGGCGATTAAAGAATTCTTTGGTTCCTCTCAATTGTCTCAATTTATGGATCAACATAACCCACTGTCTGAATTGTCTCACAAACGTCGTTTGTCAGCCTTGGGACCTGGTGGTTTGACTCGTGACCGTGCTGGATATGAAGTGCGTGACGTGCACTACACCCACTATGGACGTATGTGTCCGATTGAAACACCTGAAGGACCAAACATTGGTTTGATCAATAACTTGTCTTCTTATGGTCATTTGAATAAATATGGTTTTATCCAAACGCCTTACCGTAAAGTGAATCGTGAAACAGGTCTGGTCACTAATGAAATCGTTTGGTTGACAGCGGATGAAGAAGATGAATTTATCGTAGCGCAAGCAAATTCTAAATTAACAGAAGATGGTCGTTTTGCAGAAGCGATTGTCATGGGACGTCACCAAGGGAACAACCAAGAATTTCCTTCAGATCAAGTAGACTTCATGGATGTATCGCCTAAGCAGGTAGTTGCGGTTGCGACGGCTTGTATTCCTTTCCTTGAAAATGACGACTCAAACCGTGCTCTCATGGGTGCCAACATGCAACGTCAAGCAGTACCGTTGATTGATCCGCATGCACCATATGTTGGTACTGGTATGGAATACCAAGCAGCTCACGACTCTGGTGCGGCGATTATTGCCCAACACGACGGTAAAGTTGTATATTCTGATGCAGCCAAAGTTGAAGTTCGTCGTGAAGATGGCTCACTTGATGTCTATCATATTACGAAATTCCGCCGTTCAAACTCTGGTACTTCTTACAACCAACGTACGCTGGTAAAAGTTGGCGATACAGTTGAAAAAGGTGACTTTATCGCAGACGGACCTTCTATGGAAAAAGGTGAAATGGCACTTGGACAAAATCCAATCGTTGCTTATATGACATGGGAAGGTTACAACTTTGAAGATGCCGTTATCATGAGTGAGCGTTTAGTGAAAGACGATGTTTACACATCTGTTCACTTGGAGGAATTTGAATCAGAAACACGTGATACAAAGCTTGGACCTGAAGAAATTACGCGCGAAATTCCAAACGTCGGTGAAGATGCTTTGAGAGACCTTGACGAAATGGGAATTATCCGCATTGGTGCTGAGGTAAAAGAAGGCGACATTCTTGTCGGTAAAGTAACGCCGAAAGGTGAAAAAGACTTATCTGCTGAAGAACGCCTGCTTCATGCAATTTTCGGTGATAAATCTCGTGAAGTACGTGACACATCTCTTCGTGTACCACATGGTGGTGCAGGGGTTGTCCGTGATGTGAAAATCTTTACTCGTGCGAACGGTGATGAATTGCAATCTGGTGTCAACATGTTGGTGCGTGTTTACATTGCTCAAAAACGAAAGATCCGCGTTGGGGATAAGATGGCCGGACGCCACGGAAATAAAGGGGTTGTTTCCCGTATCGTTCCAGTTGAGGATATGCCGTATCTTCCAGACGGAACACCAGTAGACATCATGTTGAACCCACTTGGGGTGCCATCACGTATGAATATCGGACAGGTTATGGAGCTTCACCTCGGTATGGCTGCTCGCAACCTTGGCATTCACATTGCAACACCAGTATTTGACGGGGCTAGCTCAGATGATCTTTGGGAAACCGTTCGTGAAGCTGGCATGGATAGTGACGCCAAGACGATTCTTTATGATGGACGTACTGGTGAGCCATTTGATAATCGTGTGTCCGTTGGTGTCATGTACATGATCAAACTTCACCACATGGTCGATGACAAGCTCCATGCCCGTTCAGTTGGTCCTTATTCAACCGTTACGCAACAACCTCTTGGTGGTAAAGCGCAGTTCGGTGGACAACGTTTTGGAGAAATGGAAGTTTGGGCTCTTGAAGCCTACGGTGCTTCTAACGTCCTTCAAGAAATCTTGACTTACAAGTCAGATGATATCAATGGTCGTTTGAGAGCTTATGAAGCCATTACCAAAGGTAAGCCAATTCCAAAACCAGGTGTTCCAGAATCCTTCCGTGTCCTTGTGAAAGAATTGCAATCACTTGGTCTTGACATGCGTGTCCTTGATGAAGACGACAATGAAGTCGAACTTCGTGACTTGGATGAAGGTATGGATGATGATGTGATTCATGTAGACGATCTTGAAAAAGCACGTGAAAAAGCAGCGCAAGAAGCAAAAGCCGCTTTTGATGCTGAAGGGAAAGAATAAGAACTGATTCAATAGATAATAAAGAAAGGTAAGAAATAGTGGTTGATGTAAATCGTTTTCAAAGTATGCAAATCACCCTAGCTTCTCCTAGTAAAGTCCGCTCTTGGTCTTATGGGGAAGTGAAGAAACCTGAAACAATTAACTACCGCACACTAAAACCAGAACGCGAAGGGCTTTTTGATGAAGTCATCTTTGGTCCTACGAAAGACTGGGAATGTGCGTGTGGAAAATATAAACGGATTCGTTATAAAGGAATCATTTGTGACCGTTGTGGTGTTGAAGTAACTCGTACTAAAGTTCGTCGTGAACGTATGGGACATATTGAGTTGAAAGCACCTGTCTCTCATATTTGGTATTTTAAAGGAATCCCAAGCCGAATGGGCTTGACCTTGGACATGAGCCCTCGTGCTCTTGAAGAAGTCATCTATTTTGCAGCTTATGTGGTGATTGATCCTAAAGATACACCACTTGAGCACAAATCCATTATGACGGAGCGGGAATATCGTGAACGCTTACGTGAATATGGTCAAGGTTCCTTTGTTGCAAAAATGGGTGCTGAAGCAATTCAAGATCTCTTGAAACAAGTAGATTTGGAAAAAGAAATTGCAGAGCTCAAAGATGAATTAAAAACGGCAACTGGACAAAAACGTGTCAAGGCTATTCGTCGTTTGGATGTTTTAGATGCGTTCCAAAAATCTGGTAACAAGCCAGAATGGATGGTCTTAAACATCTTGCCAGTTATTCCGCCAGACTTACGTCCAATGCTTCAGTTGGATGGTGGACGCTTTGCCTCTTCTGACCTGAATGACCTTTACCGTCGTGTTATCAATCGGAATAATCGTTTGGCACGTCTTTTGGAACTAAATGCTCCTGGAATCATCGTGCAAAATGAAAAGCGGATGTTGCAAGAAGCGGTTGATGCTTTGATTGACAATGGTCGTCGTGGTCGTCCTATTACTGGACCAGGTAGCCGCCCGCTCAAATCATTGAGTCACATGCTCAAAGGGAAACAAGGTCGTTTCCGTCAAAACTTGCTGGGTAAACGGGTTGATTTCTCAGGACGTTCGGTTATTGCAGTTGGTCCGACACTCAAGATGTACCAATGTGGTGTGCCACGTGAAATGGCTATTGAGCTTTTCAAGCCATTTGTCATGCGTGAAATTGTCGCGCGTGATATTGTGCAAAATGTCAAAGCTGCTAAGCGCTTGGTAGAACGGAATGATGAACGCATCTGGGATATTTTAGAAGATGTGATTAAAGAACACCCAGTGCTCCTTAACCGCGCACCGACGCTTCACAGATTAGGAATTCAAGCGTTTGAGCCAGTTTTGATTGACGGAAAAGCTCTTCGTTTGCACCCACTTGTGTGTGAAGCTTATAATGCCGACTTTGATGGAGACCAAATGGCGATCCACGTGCCCTTGTCAGAAGAGGCTCAAGCAGAAGCACGGATTCTCATGCTGGCAGCTGAGCACATCCTCAATCCAAAAGACGGGAAGCCAGTAGTAACCCCTTCACAGGATATGGTCTTGGGGAACTACTATCTGACTATGGAAGAAGCTGGTCGTGAAGGAGAAGGAATGGTCTTTAAAGACCGTGATGAAGCTGTAATGGCTCTCCGTAATGGCTATGTTCACTTACATACGCGTGTTGGGATTGCGACGGATAGTTTAAACAAACCATGGACAGAAGACCAAAAACACAAGATTCTCTTGACAACAGTGGGTAAGATTCTTTTCAATGATATCATGCCAGATGAGTTGCCATATTTGCAAGAACCAAATGCTTCAAACATGGCAGAAGGTGTGCCAGCTAAGTATTTCTTAGAACCTGGTCAAGATGTCAAAGAAGCTATCAGTAAGCTAGAATTAAATGTACCATTCAAGAAGAAAAATCTTGGGAATATCATTGCTGAAATCTTCAAACGTTTCCGTACAACTGAAACATCTGCTTTCCTTGACCGTCTGAAAGATCTCGGCTATCATCATTCAACGTTAGCAGGCTTGACAGTAGGGATTGCTGATATTCCGGTCGTTGAAGATAAGGCAGAAATTATCGAAGAGTCCCACAAACGTGTAGAACAAATCACCAAACAATTCCGTCGTGGTATGATTACAGACGATGAACGCTACAATGCAGTTACTGCTGAATGGCGTGCAGCTCGTGAAAAATTGGAAAAACGTTTGGTTGCCAACCAAGATCCTAAGAATCCAATCGTTATGATGATGGATTCTGGAGCCCGTGGTAACATTTCTAACTTCTCACAACTTGCTGGTATGCGTGGCTTGATGGCTGCTCCTAATGGCCGCATCATGGAATTGCCTATTCTATCTAACTTCCGTGAAGGTTTGTCTGTTTTGGAAATGTTCTTCTCTACTCACGGTGCTCGTAAAGGGATGACTGATACAGCCCTTAAAACAGCTGACTCAGGTTATCTGACTCGCCGTTTGGTTGATGTGGCGCAAGATGTGATTATCCGTGAAGACGACTGTGGAACCGATCGTGGTCTTGTTATCCGCTCAATTACTGATGGTAAAGAAATGATTGAGCCATTAGAAGAACGCTTGATTGGTCGTTATACGAAGAAATCGGTTAAACATCCTGAAACAGGCGAAATCATCGTTGGTCCAGATGTATTGATTACAGAAGATATGGCG
Source organism: Streptococcus atopicus (assembly GCF_049166725.1). NCBI lineage: Bacteria > Bacillati > Bacillota > Bacilli > Lactobacillales > Streptococcaceae > Streptococcus > Streptococcus atopicus. Next base: position 76,720 of record NZ_JBMHFC010000008.1, on the reverse strand, counting down.
CATGAGATTGTTAGCGCTGGTGTCGAAGAAGTCACTATTCGCTCTGTCTTTACATGTAATACACGTCATGGGGTTTGCCGTCGTTGTTACGGTATCAACTTGGCAACGGGCGATGCGGTTGAAGTCGGTGAAGCAGTCGGAACGATTGCCGCCCAATCTATCGGTGAACCTGGTACACAGCTTACAATGCGTACTTTCCACACGGGTGGTGTTGCGTCTAATACCGATATCACACAAGGTCTTCCTCGTGTCCAAGAAATCTTTGAAGCCCGCAATCCGAAAGGGGAAGCAGTTATTACTGAAGTCAAAGGTGAAGTGACCGCGATTGAAGAAGACGCTTCTACTCGGACTAAGAAAGTCTTTGTTAAAGGGGCAACTGGTGAAGGGGAATATGTAGTACCATTTACAGCTCGTATGAAAGTAGTAGTAGGGGATAAAATCTCTCGTGGCGCTGCTCTGACAGAAGGTTCTATCCAGCCTAAGCACTTGCTGGCTGTTCGTGATGTCTTGTCTGTTGAAACTTACTTGCTTGCTGAAGTACAAAAAGTTTACCGCAGCCAAGGGGTAGAAATCGGTGACAAGCACATCGAGGTAATGGTTCGCCAGATGATTCGCAAAGTGCGTGTTATGGATCCAGGAGATACCGACCTTCTTATGGGTACACTCATGGATATCACAGACTTTACCGATGCTAACCGCGATGTGGTTATCTCTGGAGGAGTTCCTGCGACTGCTCGCCCAGTCCTCATGGGAATTACTAAAGCATCTCTTGAAACAAATAGTTTCTTGTCAGCGGCTTCCTTCCAAGAAACCACTCGTGTCCTCACAGATGCGGCTATCCGTGGTAAGAAAGACCACTTGCTTGGTCTCAAAGAAAATGTTATCATTGGTAAAATCATCCCAGCTGGTACAGGTATGGCTCGTTACCGTAACCTTGAACCACAAGCTGTCAATGAAGTCGAAATTATCGAAGATACAACTGTAACAGAACCTGTGGAAGAAACCACTCCAGTAGAATAATAAAGAGTCGAGCCTTCTCGGCTCTTTTCATGTTCAAAATTATTTTGTGAAAACTTTCCTTATATCAAGAAAACTTTTAGAAAATATGATATAATAGTTTCGTATAAAATAGAAAAAGGAGTTTTTGTAACATGGCAAAACTTACTGTTAAAGACGTTGAATTGAAAGGCAAAAAAGTCCTTGTTCGCGTTGATTTCAATGTGCCGCTTAAAGACGGAGCTATCACAAATGACAACCGTATCTCAGCTGCTCTTCCAACAATCAAGTATATCCTTGAACATGGTGGACGTGCTATTCTTTTTTCTCACCTTGGACGTGTGAAAGAAGAAGCTGATAAAGAAGGAAAATCTCTTGCACCAGTTGCGGCTGATTTAGCTAAAAAATTAGGTCAAGATGTTGCTTTCCTTCCAGGAGTAACTCGTGGAGCAGAGCTTGAAGCAGCGATTAATGCCCTTAAAGACGGTGAAGTTCTTCTTGTTGAAAACACTCGTTTTGAAGATGTTGACGGCAAGAAAGAATCTAAAAACGATCCAGAACTTGGTAAATATTGGGCAAGCCTTGGAGACGGTATCTTTGTAAATGATGCATTTGGTACAGCTCACCGTGCTCACGCTTCAAATGTTGGTATTTCTGCTAATGTGGACAAAGCAGTTGCAGGTTTCCTTCTTGAAAACGAAATTGCTTATATCAAAGAAGCTGTTGAAAATCCAGTTCGTCCATTCGTAGCAATCCTAGGTGGTTCTAAAGTATCAGACAAGATTGGTGTTATCGAAAATCTTCTTGAAAAAGCTGATAAAGTCCTTATCGGTGGTGGTATGACTTATACTTTCTACAAAGCACAAGGTATCGAAATCGGTAACTCACTTGTAGAAGAAGATAAGTTGGAGGTTGCGAAAGCTCTGCTTGAAAAAGCAAACGGTAAATTGATTTTGCCAGTTGACTCGAAAGAAGCCAATGCTTTTGCGGACTACACTGAAGTAAAAGATACTGAAGGTGAAGCAGTAGACCCTGGTTTCCTTGGACTTGATATCGGTCCTAAATCAATCGCTAAATTTGACCAAGAATTGACTGGTGCGAAAACAGTTGTTTGGAATGGTCCAATGGGTGTCTTTGAAAATCCTGACTTCCAAGCTGGTACAATCGGCGTTATGGATGCTATCGTGAAACAACCAGGCGTGAAATCTATCATCGGTGGTGGTGACTCAGCAGCAGCAGCTATTAACCTTGGCCGTGCAGACAAGTTTTCATGGATTTCTACAGGCGGAGGCGCAAGTATGGAGCTTCTCGAAGGTAAAGAGTTGCCAGGGCTTGCAGCACTTACTGAAAAATAATTTTAACAGAAGGCGGTTTTTCCGCCTTTTTTATGTTTTGTAAATTAACTAGCTCGTTTCGGTATTTCAATTTATTGTATTCACAGCTTTCATGAAATAAAAGAAGTAAAGAATTGAAAAAATATGCTATATACTTGTAAATGTTTTGAAAAGTTGCCAAAATATAGTAAGTGTCAAATTTAAAGTAATTTGAATGGTCTAATAATTTGAAATAAGGAAGAAAAATACAAAAAAGAGAAGTATTTGGTTTTCGTAAAAATAAAATTAGCAAAACGCTTTGCGGTGCTGTTCTAGGGACCGTAGCAGCGGTTTCTATGGCAGGACAAAATGTTTTTGCTGATGAAACGACAACAACGACAAGTAAAGTAGATACCACAGCTGTGGTTGGAACCCAAATAGGCAATCCAGCCACTAATTTGCCAGATGCTCAAGGAAATGCGAGCAATGAAGCAGAACAGAGTCAAAAACAAGCTGGAGAGTTAAATGGCTCCATGCCAGTAGAAGTGCCTAAAACTGATGTTAATCAAGCAATAAATAATGCTCAAGCTGCTGGTGTTAATGTTGTCCAAGATGAAACGGTTGATAAAGGGACGGTAAAGACAGCTCAGGAGGCGGATCAAAAAGAAACTGAAATTAAAGAAGCCTATGCCAAACAAGCTGAAGACATCAAGAAAACGACAGATCAATATAAGTCGGATGTAGCCGCTCATGAAGCAGAAGTTTCTAAGATCAACGCTGAAAATCAAGCAATTAAAGAACAATATGAAAAAGACATGGCTGCTCATAAAGCAGAGGTTGAACGCATTAATGTTGCCAATGCCTCCGCTAAAGCAGATTATGAAGCTAAGTTAGCTCAATATCAAGCTGATCTGGCTAAGTATCAAAAAGATCTAGCCGAATATCCAAGCAAGCTCAAAGCTTATGAAGATGAACAGGCTGCTATTAAAGCAGCGCTAGCTGAACTAGAAAAACATAAAAATGAAGATGGGAACTTAACTGAACCTTCTGCATTCTATTGAGATGGCTAAAGATTATACAGGTAAATTCGTTAAAATTTCAGGGTCATCCATTGGTGAGAAAAATGGTATGATTTATGCAACAGATACCCTAAACTTTAAACAGGGTGAAGGCGGTGCCCGTTGGACTATGTATAAGAACAGTCAATCAGGTTCTGGTTGGGATACTTCAGATGCCCCTAACTCCTAGTATGGTGCAGGTGCTATTAAGATGTCTGGGTCTAATAACAAAGTTACAGTAGGTGCAACCTCCGCAACAAATGTAATGTCCGTTTCTGAAATGCCTAAAGTCAACGGAAAAGACAATACAGAAGGGAAAAAACCAAATATTTGGTACTCCCTCAATGGTAAGATTCGTGCGGTTAATGTTCCTAAGGTGACCAAGGAAAAACCAACACCACCGGTGGAACCAACATCTCCCGATCAACCAACCTATGAGACTAAAAAACCATTAGAGCCGGCTCCTGTTGCGCCAAGTTATGAAGCAGAGCCAACACCGCCAACCCCAACACCAGATCAACCAGAACCAAACAAACCTGCTGAACCAACTTATGAGGTGTTACCAACACCGCCAGCAAATCCTGTCTATAAGAAGACGCCTCCGGCTCTGGCTGTACCGACTGTTCACTACCATTACTTTAAGTTAGCCGTACAGCCACAAGTCAATAAAGAAATTAAAAATAATAATGATGCGAATATTGATAAAACGTTGGTAGCTAAACAGTCTATCGTTAAGTTTCAGTTGAAGACGGCTGATCTACCAGCTGGACGGGATAAGACGACTTCCTTTGTTTTAGCCGATCCATTACCCTCTGGCTATCAATTGGATCTTGAGGCAACGAAAGTAGCTAGTCCTGGCTTTGATGTTAGCTATGATTCAGCGACGAATACAGTTACCTTCAAAGCAACTGCACAAACTTTAGCTTCTTTTAATGCGGATCTGACCAAGTCAGTAGCAACGGTTTATCCGACCGTAGTGGGACAAGTCCTTAATGATGGTGCAACTTATAAGAATAACTTCACGCTGACAGTCAATGATGCTTATGGAATTAAATCCAATATCGTTCGTGTGACAACACCGGGTAAACCAAACGATTCGGATAATCCAAGTAACAACTACATCAAACCAAACAAGGTAAACAAGAACAAAGACGGTGTGGTGATTGATGGGAAGACTGTTCTTGCAGGATCAACTAATTATTATGAGCTGACTTGGGATTTGGATCAATACAAAGGAGACAAATCGTCAGCGGATACCATTCAAAAAGGGTTCTATTATGTTGATGATTATCCAGAAGAAGCACTGGATTTACGTCAGGATTTAGTGGCGATGAAAGATGCTAATGGAAATCCTGTAACAGGTGTCAGCGTCGCTCATTATAAGAGTGTGGAGACTGCACCTCAAGCAGTTAAAGATATGCTTACCAAAGCCCGTATTCATCCTAAAGGTGCTTTCCAAGTCTTTACGGCAGATGATCCACAAGCGTTTTATGATACTTATGTTAAAACAGGCATCAATTTGACGCTTGTCTCTCCAATGGTGGTGAAAGCACAAATGGGTCAAACAGGTGGCAGCTATGAAAACCGAGCTTACCAAATTGACTTTGGTAATGGTTATGAATCCAATATTGTCACGAATAATGTTCCTAAAATTGATCCTAAAAAGGATGTCACTTTAACATTGGATCCCGCAGACACCAACAATGTGGATGGTCAAACACTTCCGTTAAATACAGTCTTTAATTACCGTTTAATCGGTGGTATCATTCCTTCAAATCATTCAGAAGAGCTCTTTGAATACAGTTTCTCTGATGATTATGATCAAACAGGCGATCAATATACTGGTCAGTATAAGGTCTTTGCCAAGGTTGATATGACTCTTAAAGATGGAACAGTTATCAAATCAGGTGATGATTTAACGAAGTATACGGAAGCAGAAGTTGATTCAGTTAAAGGAATCATTACGATTAAATTCAAGGAAGATTTCTTACGCTCTGTTTCAGTTGATTCAGCCTTCCAAGCCGAAAGCTATGTCCAAATGAAACGGATTGCAGTTGGTACTTTTGAAAATACCTATGTAAATACGGTTAATGGTGTGACTTACGCATCTAATACAGTTCGTACAACGACACCAAAACCGAAAACTCCAACTCCATCAACTCCAGCTAAACCGAAGCAGGCACTTCATGCATTAGCTGTTCCAAGCCTTCCAAGAACAGGAACGAGTGCGAGCTATATGCCTTACTTGGGAGTGGCTGCATTGTTAAGTGTTTTAGGCTTAGGACAGTTAAAACGGAAAACAGAGGAGAATGACTAAGTTTTGGTCGGATTGACTTGAGATTTTCCGTTAATTTATGGCTATTTTAATAAGGCTAAAAGATAGATTTTAAGCTTCTGTCTTTTAACCTTATTTTTTTGTAATTAGTTTAAAATATAGAATTAAAATCCATGCAATAATTAGATAGTAATATAGGATGGGAAATAGAAAAAGGAGAAGGTTATGAAAGTCAGTCAATTATCTAAGTATCCCCACGTAGACAAGTTTACAGTTGGGCTCTCAGCAGCTGTTTTATTGTTGATGGTGAGTCAAAATATGGCTAAAGCAGATGCCTATACAGTTCAATATGGTGATTCATTTTATGCTATTGCGACAAAATTTGGAATGAGTCCCTATGATTTAGCGGCAAAAAATGGAAAAACAATTTACGATACTATCCTTCCTGGAGATACGTTACAAGTAAATGGCCCAACGGCTACTACTGTTAGTCAGACAAATGCAGTAGCACAACCAACTGCTACAAGTGCAGGTCCAAGTTCTGATGCAGAGGATGTGGTACTAAATACGCCTACAGCAACAGGAAACTCTTATCCAGTTGGTCAATGCACTTGGGGTGTTAAAACATTGGCACCTTGGGCTAGTAATTGGTGGAGAAATACAAAAGATTGGGCTGCCAATGCTGCATACTCAGGCTTTCGTATAGGAACAACTCCCTCAAGTTGGAGCCATTGCTGTTTGGGATGGCGGTCAATTTGGACATGTAGCCTATGTAACAGCTGTGGCAAATAATCGCGCAATTCAAGTGCTGGAGTCAAATTACAAAGGTCAAAAACAAGTTAACAATTACCGTGGTTGGTTTGACCCTACAACATTTTATGGAAAGGTAACTTATATTTACCCTTATTGATAAACTTTTCCTATACATAGAAATCATTAAATAATGAAAGTGGAATAGTTAGTTGTTCCACTTTTTTAGGTTGGAAAAAGATAATTCCATAAGAAAGTTCATTATCTTTTCTCTAAAATATGTTAGAATAAAGATAAAAGGAAATGCGTGAATGGGTTATTTTAAGAAGTATAAGTTTGATAAGTCGAAATTTAAATTAGGAATGCGAACCTTTAAAACGGGGGTCGCGGTTTTTATTGTTCTGCTTGTCTTTGGGCTTTTTGGCTGGAAAGGATTACAGATTGGTGCTTTGACGGCTGTTTTCAGTTTGCGTGAAGACTTTGATAAGAGCGTCCATTTTGGAACCTCTCGTATTTTAGGAAATAGCATTGGTGGTTTGTATGCCTTGCTCTTCTTTCTCATCAATAACCTGTTTCATGAGCAGTTTTGGGTGACCTTACTGGTCGTTCCTCTTTGTACGATGTTAACGATTATGACAAATGTCGCTATGAACAACAAAGCGGGAGTGATTGGTGGTGTTTCTGCCATGCTGATTATTACTTTATCTATTCCCACAGGAGAGACAGTTTTGTATGTATTTGCACGTGTCTTTGAGACTTTCATGGGGGTTTTCGTTGCCATGCTGGTCAATTCTGATGTGGATCGCTTGCGGAAAGTATTGAAATTAAAAAGCGAAGAATAATGTTAGAAAATATAACATGAGTTCTTGACATAGAAATTTTTTCAGATTATAATAGAGCATAAGAAAGGAATTTGCAATGAAGGAAAAAGAATTTCGTCGCAATATGGCTGTTTTTCCCATTGGTAGCGTTATGAAATTGACGGATTTAACAGCACGTCAGATTCGTTATTATGAAGATCAAGCATTGATTAAACCTGATCGAAATGAAGGAAATCGCCGCATGTATTCATTAAATGATATGGATCGCTTGTTGGAGATTAAAGATTACATTTCAGAAGGTTACAATATTGCTGCGATTAAGCGAAAATACGCCGAGCGCGAAGCGAAATACAAGAAGCCGGTGAGTGAGAAAGACGTTCGTCGAGCCCTTCATAAAGATATTTTACAACAAGGTCGCTTTGCTTCTTCCCTTCCACCATTTGGTCGTATGCATTGACCAATATTAATTTTTAAAATTTTATAAGGAGATACTCATGTCAATTACAGTAGCTGACATTCGTCGCGAAGTGAAAGAAAAAAATGTTACCTTTATCCGTTTGATGTTTTCAGACGTTCTGGGAACAATGAAAAACGTTGAAATTCCGGCGACAGATGAACAGCTGAATAAAGTTTTGTCCAACAAAGTGATGTTCGATGGTTCTTCTATCGAGGGTTTTGTGCGTATCAATGAGTCAGATATGTACCTTTATCCTGACTTGGATACATGGACGGTTTTCCCTTGGGGAGACGAAAACGGAAGTGTCGCAGGACTGATTTGCGATGTCTATACGACAGAAGGAACGCCTTTTAAAGGGGATCCGCGTGGAAATTTGAAACGCGCTTTACGTCACATGGAAGAATTAGGATTCAAATCCTTTAATTTAGGCCCTGAGCCAGAATTTTTCTTATTTAAACTTGATGAGAATGGCGATCCAACTCTTGAGGTAAATGATAAGGGCGGCTATTTTGACCTTGCGCCGACTGATTTGGCTGACAATACTCGCCGTGAAATCGTCAATGTCCTTACAACGATGGGATTTGAAGTAGAAGCCAGTCACCATGAAGTAGCAATCGGTCAGCACGAAATTGACTTTAAATACGATGAAGTGCTCCGTGCCTGTGATAAGATTCAGTTGTTTAAGCTAGTTGTTAAGACAATTGCCCGCAAGCATGGTTTGTACGCTACTTTTATGGCAAAACCAAAATTTGGTATTGCCGGTTCAGGTATGCACTGTAATATGTCACTCTTTAATCAAGATGGTCAGAATGCATTTTTTGATCCGGAAGATCCAAATGGTATGCAATTATCAGAAACAGCGTACTATTTTCTTGGTGGCTTAATTAAGCATGCTTACAATTATACAGCTATCATGAACCCAACTGTCAATTCTTACAAACGTTTGGTTCCGGGGTATGAAGCTCCTGTGTATATTGCTTGGGCAGGACGTAACCGTTCTCCGCTTGTTCGTGTGCCAGCTTCACGCGGTATGGGAACTCGTTTGGAATTGCGCTCTGTTGACCCAATGGCCAACCCTTATATCGCTATGGCGGTTCTTCTTGAAGTTGGACTTCATGGGGTTGAAAATAAAATTGAAGCCCCTGCTCCGATTGAAGAAAATATCTATGTCATGACAGCAGAAGAGCGCAAAGAAGCGGGTATTACAGACCTTCCTTCTACTCTACATAATGCAGTGAAAGCACTGACAGAAGATGAAGTTGTAAAAGCTGCACTTGGGAACCATATTTATACAAGTTTTGTAGAAGCAAAACGCATCGAATGGGCAAGCTATGCTACTTTTGTTTCCCAATGGGAAGTAGACAACTATCTTGATTTGTATTAATAAATTGGGAGCGAGGCTTAGAAAAAGTCTCGTTTTCTTGATGAATGAAAAACGACTAATCAGAATAATGCCACTTTTTTCTACAGTTTTGAGCAAATGGCGAAAAAACTTGTATAATGGAGCATATTTATTGAAAATTATGACATTTTCGGTATAATAAACAGAACAAAGGGAGGTGAAGCAGGTGTATCGTGTTATTGAAATGTATGGCAAAGATGAACCGTGGTGGTTTTTCGACGGCTGGGAAGCTAATATCGTATCAGTACAGCATTTTGATAACTATTATGCTGCTTTAAAATATTATAAACGCCAATGGCTGAAGTTGGCAGATGCTTTTCCTTTCTATAAAAGTCGAAGTGATTTGATGTCTATTTTTTGGGATGCAGGGGATTTGCGTTGGTGCGAGGAATGTGGCGACTCTGTTCAGCAGTATCATTCTCTCGCTTTGTTAGAAAATGATACTGTTATTTCCAAAGAAAAAATGCAACCGGGTTACAATAAACAAAATAGTGAAGAGGAACATCGTGCCTGCTCTCTAACATTTAAATAATTTGCAAAATGGTGATTTTTTCACCATTTTTTATTTTCTTCTGCGAATAGTATAAAGTGAGGAGGAGATATGGTTCAAAACATTGCACAGGCTATTATTTGCCAAGCTAAAAAAGAGCAGGCACAGGATATTTACGTTGTTCCAAAGGAGAATATGTATAAGCTATACATGCGAATTGGCGATGAACGGCGTTTTATCCAACAGTATGCATTTGAAGAGATGGCAGCAGTAATTAGTCATTTCAAGTTTACCGCTGGGATGAATGTCGGCGAAAAACGTAGAAGCCAGCTAGGATCTTGTGATTATCAATATGGTGATAAGAAAACGTCATTACGACTGTCAACAGTAGGGGATTATCGTGGATATGAAAGTCTGGTGATTCGTTTATTACATGATGAAGAGTCAGAGTTGAAGTTTTGGTTTGCTCAAATCCCAGAGCTCAAAGAACGATTCAAACAACGCGGACTTTATCTTTTTTCGGGACCAGTAGGGAGTGGAAAAACGACTCTCATGCACCAACTTGCCCAAGAGCGCTTTGCTGGTCAGCAAATCATGTCCATTGAAGACCCTGTTGAAATCAAGCAGCCTAGCATGTTACAGTTGCAATTAAATGAAGCGATTGGTTTGACTTATGAAAATTTGATTAAACTTTCTCTACGGCACCGACCGGATTTGCTAATCATCGGAGAAATTCGAGATGGGGAGACAGCACGGGCTGTTGTCCGAGCTAGCTTGACAGGAGTGACTGTCTTTTCAACCATTCATGCTAAAAGCGTACGAGGTGTCTATGAACGGTTGTTGGAATTGGGAGTGACAGAAGCCGAGCTGAAAATTGTCTTGCAAGGGATTTGTTACCAACGTTTAATTGCAAAAGGAGGAATAGTGGATTTTGTCAGTGAAAAGTATCAAGAACACGAGCCAAGCGACTGGAATCGACAGATTGATCAGCTTCATGCAGCAGGACATATCAATCTTGAACAAGCAGAAGCGGAAAAAATTATCCACAGTTAAGCAGAAAAAGGTCGTAGAGTTACTGAATAATCTTTTTTCTAGTGGCTTTCATTTGGCAGAAATTATCGACTTTTTGAAGCGAAGTGCCTTGTTAGAAGAAGTCTATGTGGACAGGATGAAAGAGGGGTTGTCAACAGGAAAGCCTTTTTCGGACATCATGGCAAGCTTAGGTTTTTCAGATAATGTAGTAACACAACTTTCGCTGGCAGAATTACACGGAAATCTCTCACTCAGCCTGAGTAAGATTGAGGAATACTTGGAAAATGTCTCAAAAATTAAGAAAAAGTTGGTTGAAGTGGCGACTTATCCCTTTATTTTGTTTGTCTTTTTGATATTCATTATGCTGGGGTTACGTAATTATTTACTCCCGCAACTCGATCGTCAAAATGTAGCAACGCAGATTATCAGTAATTTGCCGCAACTTTTTCTGGGTTCATTAGGAGTAGTCTTTGTTTTGTTAGCGATAGGTTTTTATTGGTTCCAAAAAAACTCAAAAATAACAACATTTGGCTTGTTAGCTCGCCTTCCCTTTTTTGGCGCTTTTATTCAAACGTATTTGACAGCTTATTATGCGAGAGAATGGGGAAATATGATTGGTCAAGGTTTAGAACTTAGTCAGATTTTTCAGATGATGCAAGGACAACGCTCTGCTATGTTTCAAGAAATTGGGAAAGATTTAGAAGTTGCACTGCAAAATGGTCAGGAATTTTCGCAAAGGGTTAAAACATACCCATTTTTTAAAAAGGAATTGGGCTTGATGATCGAATACGGCGAAGTGAAGTCTAGATTGGGGCGTGAATTAGAAGTTTATGCTCAAAAAACATGGGAGACATTTTTTAAACGTGTTCACCAAGCGATGAATGTCATCCAACCACTAGTGTTTGTCTTTGTGGCTTTAATGATTGTATTGTTGTATGCAGCCATGTTGCTGCCAATTTATCAAAATATGGAGGTTCAATTATGAAAAAATTAAAAAGTTTGAAGGTTAAAGGTTTTACTTTAGTAGAGATGTTAGTCGTGCTTCTTATCATCAGTGTTTTGATGCTCTTATTTGTACCGAATTTGACCAAGCAAAAAGAAGCGGTGACGGAAAAAGGAAATGCAGCGGTGGTAAAAGTTGTGGAAAGCCAAGCGGAGCTGTTTGAGGTCAATCACACTAATGAAAAAGCGACACTCTCAAAATTAGTCAACGAAGGTACGATTACAGACAAGCAAGCGGCATCTTATAAGGCTTACTATGCGAAACATACAAAAGAAGCTCGTTCCGTTGCAGATTAAGGGATTTACGCTTTTGGAAAGTTTGCTGACTTTATTTATAACGAGTTTCTTATTGCTTGCTGTATCGGGCTCTGTTCGTTCTTCTTTTGAACAGGTGGAAGAGCAGATTTTCTTTCTGGAGTTTGAGCATTTTTATCGGGAAAGTCAGAAGTTGAGCAGTTCAGCTCAAAGTCAATTGGACATGAATTTTTCTCGCGAGAGGATTTCCAATGGTTACAACCGTTTGGCGGTTCCTCGTTCGATTCAAGCGCCAGAAGATTTGACGCTTCATTTTGATAAGGCAGGTGGTAATTCATCGCTCGGAAAGATTGTCTTTCAGACAAAAAAGCAGACAGTTATGTATCAATTATATCTAGGAAATGGAAAATTTAAGAAAACAATGCGTTAGAGGAACAATTTTATTAGAGGCGCTGCTGGCTTTGGCTGTTTTTGCGACAATTGTGACCCTGTTGTTGGGACAAATTCACCAGTCTCGAAAAGCAGAAAATGACTTGCTTAGAGAAGAAGAAGTTTTAAGGGTAGCTAAAATGGCTTTGCAGACAAAGCAAAGCCATTTGACAATGAACGGTATTGAAGTGCGTGTTGAAACAAGTCAACAAGGTATTCAAATTTATCATGGGAAGGAGCTGATTCTCGGTGTTCAAGGCAAATAAAGTGAAAGCTTTTACCCTTTTAGAGGCTCTGATTGCCTTATTTGTACTCAGCGGAAGTGTGCTGCTTTTTCAGTCAATGACGCGTCTTCTGGCTTTTGAAGTTCAAGCCCGGCAACATAGTGAACAACGAGAATGGCTTTTGTTTGCTGATCAACTAGAAGCAGAGTTGGCTCGTTCTTCATTTGAAAAGGTGGAGAATAATCGTTTATATATGAAACAGGACGGCAAGGTGATTGCATTTGGAAAGTCAAGTGGACGTGATTTTAGAAAAACCAATGCGAATGGGAAAGGTTACCAGCCGATGGTTTATGATGTGAAAAAAGCAGAAATCTCACAGAAAAATGAGCTGATTCATGTCAGACTGACGTTTAGGCGAGGATTAGAAAGGGAGTTTGTCTATCGTGTGGAAACAGAAAGTTAAAGCGGGCATTATGCTCTATGCCCTCTTTATAGCGGCAGTTTTTAGCTTGCTTTTGCAATTTTACCTTCATCGTCAAACTGCTAATCACAGGAATTTCACCCTAAACCGAGAACGAACACAGGCTTATGCAATGGCTCTTCTAGCCAACGAAAATTCTAAGCAAAGAGAATTTGATAAAGGGCATGTCCAAGACCAAAAGGGTGAGAAAGAGCTCATCCTGACAGTAACAATGAAGTCTGGTCGCCGTTATCAATTTTCCTTTCCGACTGAAAAAGTAAAGCAGACGGGTAAAGAATTGAATAAATGATGTGCGTGCAACAGAGTAAACTCGCAAAAAAAGCTAAATTTTGGTATGATAGGGAGCGGAGGATGCTATGAATTTTGAAAAAATTGAACAGGCCTATGCGCTCTTGTTAGAAAATGTCCAAGAAATCCAAAATGAGCTTTTAACGAGCTTTTATGATGCTTTGGTAGAGCAAAATGGCAGCTATCTGGACGGGAATATCGAACTAGATAGTGTTCGACAGAATAATGAAAAACTGAAAGCGTTGAAATTAAACAAAGAAGAATGGCGACGAGCATACCAATTTTTGCTGATGAAAGCGGCTCAAACAGAGCCTTTGCAAGCCAATCATCAATTCACTCCAGATTCTATTGGATTTATCTTAGCCTTTCTCATTGATCAATTGAGTAAAAAAGAACACATTGATATTTTAGAAATTGGTAGTGGAATGGGGAATTTAGCTGAGACGATTCTCAATAATACACAAAAAAACGTGGATTATCTAGGGCTGGAATTGGACGATCTGTTAATTGATATATCAGCCAGTATCGCAGATGTGATGGATGCAAAAGTTAGTTTTGTGCAAGGTGATGCGGTGCGCCCGCAAGTATTGAAAGAAAGCGATGTGATTATCAGTGATTTACCAGTTGGCTTTTATCCTGATGATAACATTGCGGCGCGCTATGAAGTGGCTAGTACACAAGAGCATACCTATGCTCATCATCTGTTAATGGAGCAATCGCTCAAGTATCTCAAACCAGATGGCTATGCTATTTTCCTTGCCCCCAATGATTTATTGAGCAGCTCACAAAGTGATTTATTGAAGAAATGGCTACAAAAGCATGCCCAGATAGTTGCGATGATTGCATTGCCAGAAGCACTCTTTGGAAATGCCGCTTATGCCAAGACAATTTTTGTGCTGAAAAAGCAAGAAGAACAAGCTGTTCAACCGTTTGTTTATGCTTTGTCTGATTTGCAAGATCAGAACGATTTATTGGAATTTAGCGAAAAGTTTCAAAATTGGAGCAGAGAAAGTGAAATTTAAACAAGTTTTTGATATAATAAATGAAAACGCTTAAAAGAGGTAATTTATGTCAAAAACAATTTCAATCAATGCCGGAAGTTCTAGTTTAAAATGGCAATTATACGAAATGCCAGCTGAAAAGGTCATTGCCAAAGGACTGATTGAACGGATTGGTCTCAAAGACTCCATTTCAACAGTAAAATTTGGCAGTCGTGCAGAAAAGCAAATTTTGGATATTGATGACCATACGCAAGCTGTAAAAATTTTGTTAGATGACTTGATGCGCTTTGGTATTATCAAATCCTATGAAGAAATCACAGGTGTTGGACATCGTGTCGTTGCAGGTGGTGAATACTTTAAAGAATCTGCACTTGTTGATAGCGAAGAGGTGATTCAAAAAGTAGAAGAATTAGCACTTCTTGCACCACTTCATAACAAAGCGAATGCAGCAGGAATTCGTGCTTTTAAAGAATTGTTGCCGGATATTACAAGTGTTGTTGTATTTGACACATCTTTCCATACAACAATGCCAGAAAAAGCCTACCGCTATCCATTGCCAACCAAATATTATATAGAAAACAAAGTCCGGAAATATGGCGCTCATGGTACAAGTCATCAGTATGTTGCCAAGGAAGCAGCAAAGGCGCTTGGAAAGCCACTTGAAGAGTTGAAGCTAATTACTTGCCATATTGGGAATGGTGCTTCCATTACAGCGGTTGATCGAGGAATTTCTGTAGATACTTCAATGGGCTTTACTCCGCTAGGTGGCGTGATGATGGGAACTCGCACAGGGGATATTGATCCGGCGATTATTCCTTATTTGATAGAGCATACAGAAGATTTTAATACACCAGAAGACATCAATTATATTTTAAACAAACAGTCTGGGCTTCTAGGAGTATCTGAAACATCAAGTGATATGCGCGACATTATTGCAGGAATGCATGAAGGCAATCATAATTGTAAACTGGCTTTTGACATTTTTGTTGATCGCATTCAAAAACATATCGGTCAATATTTTGCTGTTTTAAATGGTGCGGATGCGATTATTTTCACAGCTGGCATCGGAGAAAATTCTGATGAGGTGCGCGAAGCTGTTATTTCAGGTCTATCGTGGTTTGGTTGTGATATTTTACCGGAAAAAAATGTACGTGGAGCTGAAGGTATCATTTCAAGTGATGCTGCTAAGGTGAAAGTACTTGTTATTCCTACAGATGAAGAATTAGTTATTGCACGTGATGTTGAGCGCTTCAAAAACCAAAAATAAAACGTTTAATTTACAAGTCATAATATTTATGAAGAGAAGCTGAGACAGACATTCATGAGGGCGCCACCCTCATGAATGTCTGTCTCACTCTCTTTCATTTTTGTGTGAAAAAAAGATTGTTGAAGTGATTACCTAATGCTCCTGAAACATAAAATGTGGATACAGATATCTGAATCAACCGTGCAGGTGGGAGAATGAGCTGTTTAAAAGTCTTTTGATTTCCTCTATACTTTCTTTTTGAACTATACCAATTTTCTTGTTGACAAATTCACAATAAAATTATATACTGATTTCGCTTATTTTGGATAGTTGTTATTAGACTATACCAATTTATAAAACGAAGGAGGAAATAGCAGACTTCTGAAAGTTGTTTGCTATAAATAATAGTATGTGTGGAATCGTTGGAGTTGTTGGAAATCGAAATGCAACAGATATTTTAATGCAAGGTCTAGAAAAATTAGAATACCGGGGTTATGATTCGGCTGGGATTTTTGTGACCAATGGGAAAACATCTAGTTTGGTGAAATCAGTTGGTCGCATAGCTGATCTTCGTGCAAAAATCGGGATTGACGTGGCTGGAACTGCTGGTATTGGGCATACACGCTGGGCAACGCATGGAAAACCAAGCGAAAGCAATGCGCATCCACATACTTCTCAAACTGGACGCTTTGTTTTGGTGCATAATGGTGTGATTGAAAATTACCTTGACATCAAGAACACTTATCTCGCTGGACATGATTTAAAAGGTCAAACGGATACAGAAATTGCGGTTCACTTGATTGGAAAATTCGTTGAGGAAGAGGATTTATCAGTTCTTGAAGCATTCAAAAAAGCTCTTCATATTATCGAAGGCTCTTATGCTTTTGCTTTGATTGATGCAAAAGATGCAGATACAGTTTATGTTGCCAAAAATAAATCCCCTCTTTTGGTTGGCTTAGGAGAAGGCTACAATATGGTCTGCTCAGATGCTATGGCAATGATTCGTGAAACAAGTGAATTTATGGAAATTCACGACAAAGAATTGGTCATTGTGACAAAAGACAATGTCCAAGTGCAAGACTATGACGGTAATCCTATTGAGCGTGAAAGCTACACGGCAGAGCTTGATTTGTCTGACATTGGTAAAGGCACTTATCCTTACTACATGTTGAAGGAGATTGATGAGCAGCCAACTGTGATGCGCAAACTCATTCAAGCTTACACCGATGAAAATGATCAAGTTTCAGTAGATCCAGCCATTATCAAAGCTGTTCAAGAAGCGGACCGTTTGTACATTCTTGCGGCTGGGACATCTTACCATGCTGGTTTTGCGACCAAGCGCATGCTAGAAGAATTAACGGATACACCGGTCGAATTGGGAATTTCTTCTGAGTGGGGCTACAGATGGCCATTGCTTAGCAAGAAACCAATGTTTATCTTGATTAGCCAATCTGGCGAAACAGCCGACAGCCGTCAGGTCTTGGTCAAAGCCAATGCTATGGGAATTCCAAGCTTGACGGTGACCAATGTACCGGGTTCAACGTTGTCTCGTGAAGCGACTCACACGATGCTACTTCATGCAGGACCAGAGATTGCGGTTGCTTCTACAAAAGCCTACACAGCACAAATCGCGACTCTTGCATTCCTTGCGAAAGCAGTTGGAGATGCTAATGGCAATGAAAAAGCGAAAACGTTTGATTTAGTGCATGAATTATCCATTGTAGCGCAAGCAATTGAAGCTACACTATCTGAAAAAGACGGTATTGACGAAAAAGTACGCGATCTGCTCGCTACAACACGCAATGCTTTCTATATCGGTCGTGGTCAAGATTATTATGTTGCTATGGAAGCTAGTCTAAAGTTAAAGGAAATTTCCTATATCCAGTGTGAAGGATTTGCTGCGGGAGAGTTAAAACACGGTACCATTTCCTTGATTGAAGACGGTACGCCGGTATTAGCCTTGATTTCTTCTGATGAGCAATTGGCCAGCCATACTCGTGGAAATGTGTCAGAGGTCGTAGCACGTGGTGCAAATGTCTTGACCATTGTGGAAGAAAACGTGGCAAAAGAAGGGGACGATATTGTTTTGATGTCTGTTCATCCATATTTATCACCAATTTCTATGGTTGTGCCGACGCAGTTGATTGCTTACTTCGCAACCCTACATCGTGGACTTGATGTGGATAAGCCACGGAACTTGGCTAAATCTGTAACAGTTGAATAATACCTATGAAGAATCATCAAGTGTTGGCTTGGTGATTTTTTTCCCATTGAGATAAAGTGGAAGTCTGATTTAAAAAATTATGTAAAACATAAAATTTTAAACTAGAAATTAAACTAGAAAGACTAATATTAAAGTAAATCAGTCAGAAAAGAAAAACCAAAATTATGTAAATTTTTTCTAAAAATCTATTGACTTTTTTGTTGTTATAGTATATAATTACATTTGTAAACGGGAATAAAGTCCGTTACACTCGCTCAAACAAGATGAAATTATTAGCTGTGTTCAGTTAAAAGGATTTCATCTCTATTTTGGGAGAGGATTAAAATTATGTAAACTATTGACTGCCTTTTATAAATATAAATCCAAAAGATAGAGTTGCTCACTTTGTCTTATATTTTAAGCAGTTGCAAAAATTATGTAAAATAACAAGTGAGGTACAGATATGAACAACAACTACAACAACTTTGATAACATGGATGATCTTTTCAACCAATTGATGGGAAGAATGGGCGGTTTTAATAGTGAAAATCGACGTTATCTCATCAATGGACGTGAAGTAACACCAGAAGAATTTGCACAATATCGTGCAACAGGTAAATTACCGAAGCAAGTAGCGGAAGGTCAGACATCACAAATGCAAGGACAAGCAGGTGCTCCAAAGCAAGATGGCATTTTAGCAAAATTGGGTCGCAATTTGACAGAAGAAGCGCGCCAGAATATGCTGGATCCCGTTATTGGACGCAATAAGGAAATTCAAGAAACAGCAGAAATTCTGTCTCGTCGGACGAAGAATAATCCAGTGCTAGTCGGAGATGCTGGGGTTGGTAAGACCGCAGTTGTCGAAGGTTTGGCACAAGCGATTGTCAACGGCGATGTCCCTGCTGCTATTAAAAATAAGGAAATTATTTCTGTAGATATTTCTGGCTTAGAAGCAGGTACGCAATATCGCGGTAGCTTTGAAGAAAATATTCAAAATTTAGTATCTGAAGTGAAAGAGGCCGGCAATATCATTCTCTTCTTTGATGAAATTCATCAAATTCTCGGTGCTGGAAGCACAGGCGGTGATAGTGGATCAAAAGGTCTAGCAGATATTTTGAAACCAGCTTTATCTCGTGGAGATTTAACGGTGATTGGTGCGACGACGCAAGATGAATACCGCAATACCATTTTGAAAAATGCGGCTTTGGCTCGTCGTTTCAATGAAGTAAAAGTAAATGCTCCGTCTGCAGAAGATACTTATAAGATTTTGCAAGGGATTCGTGATTTGTACGAAAAACACCACAATGTCATCTTGCCAGATGAAGTGTTAAAAGCAGCTGTGGATTATTCGATTCAATACATTCCGCAACGCAGTTTACCAGATAAAGCGATTGACCTAGTGGATGTGACAGCGGCTCACTTGGCAGCTCAACACCCCGTTACAGATGTACATGCAGTAGAACATGAGATCGCAGAACAAAAGGCCAAACAAGAAGCTGCGGTTGAAAAAGAAGATTTTGAAACAGCTTTGAATGCTAAGATGCGCATTGAAGAGTTGGAAAAGAAGATTGAAAATCATACGGAAGATATGAAAGTGACAGCAACTGTCAATGATGTGGCAGAATCTGTAGAGCGCATGACGGGTATTCCTGTTTCTCAAATGGGCAGCAGCGATATTGAGCGCTTGAAAGAAATGAATGCGCGCTTGAAGACAAAAGTCATTGGACAAAATGAAGCAGTTGAAGCGGTGGCGCGCGCTATTCGTCGGAATCGTGCAGGTTTTGATGAAGGAAACCGTCCAATTGGTAGCTTCCTCTTTGTCGGCCCGACTGGTGTTGGAAAAACAGAGCTAGCGAAGCAATTAGCGCTTGATATGTTTGGTACTAAAGAAGCCATTATCCGTTTGGACATGTCTGAATACTCTGACCGCACGGCTGTGTCGAAGTTGATTGGTACAACAGCTGGTTATGTGGGATATGATGACAACAGCAATACCTTGACAGAACGTGTTCGTCGGAATCCATACTCAATCATTTTACTAGACGAAATTGAAAAGGCCGATCCACAAGTCATCACGCTGTTACTGCAAGTCTTAGATGATGGTCGTTTGACAGATGGACAAGGAAATACTGTCAACTTTAAGAATACGGTTATTATCGCTACTTCTAACGCAGGATTTGGCTACGAAAGCTTTACAGGTGACGAAGAAAAAGATATGAAAATTATGGATCGATTGAAACCATACTTCCGTCCAGAATTCTTGAACCGGTTCAATGCGGTTATTGAATTCTCACATCTTGGTAAGGAAGACTTGGCTGAAATTGTAGAATTGATGCTGGCTGAAGTCAACCAAACGCTTGATAAAAAAAGCATCACTCTGACGGTAACGGATGCCGCAAAAGCTTATCTAGCAGAAGAAGGTTATGATGAAGTCATGGGTGTTCGTCCGCTTCGCCGTGTGATTGAACAACAAATTCGTGACAAAGTAACAGATTATCATCTGGATCATTTGGATGTGAAACATCTCTTAGCTGACCTGAAAGATGGTGAATTAGTCATTGAGGAAGCAACAGATGATTCAGCTACAAAAGCATAATTCTCCAGAGAAGTGGGCAGTTTCCTATGATTGTAGAACAATCGTAGAAGCTGTTCAGCTTCTTTTTTTATTCCCCATATTTTTCACAGTCCAAGAGTGAACAGTTGCTTGTGTAATTCTTGGTCTTTTTGTTACCGCTTACACGGTTTATAATAAGTTTATAAAGAATAAATAAAATAGAAAAAGGAGAGTTAAAATGAACATCATTTTAAATATTCTGAACTGGTTCTCGCAAAATATTTTGCAGAATCCGGCCTTCTTTGTAGGTCTCTTGGTTCTCATTGGCTATGCGTTATTGAAAAAACCAGCGCATGATGTCTATGCTGGTTTCATCAAAGCGACAGTTGGTTATATGCTGCTGAACGTTGGGGCTGGAGGTTTGGTAACAACTTTCCGTCCGATTTTAGCGGCTCTGAACTTTAAGTTTAAGATTGGTGCAGCGGTAATTGACCCTTACTTTGGATTAACAGCGGCAAATACAAAGATTGCAGAGGAATTTCCGAACTTTGTCGGAGCAGCAACAACGGCGCTGTTGATTGGTTTTGGTGTCAATATCTTGCTCGTTGCTCTTCGGAAAATTACAAAAGTGCGGACGCTGTTCATTACAGGTCATATCATGGTTCAACAAGCAGCGACTGTTTCATTGATGGTTCTTCTCCTTGTTCCTCAATTGCGGAATAGCTGGGGTGTGCTGGCAATTGGTGTCATCTGTGGACTTTACTGGGCAGTCAGCTCCAATATGACAGTAGAAGCTACTCAACGTCTGACAGGTGGCGGTGGTTTTGCGATTGGTCACCAACAACAATTTGCGATTTGGTTTGTGGATAAAGTTGCAGGTAAATTTGGTAAGAAGGAAGAAAATCTTGATAACTTGAAATTACCAAAATTCCTGTCTATTTTCCATGATACAGTGGTTGCATCTGCAACTTTGATGCTAGTCTTCTTTGGATCAATCCTCCTAATCTTGGGTCCGGATATCATGTCCAATGCAAAAGTCATTACATCAGGTACAGTTTACAACCCTGCTAAGCAAGATTTTTACATGTATATCATTCAAACAGCCTTTACTTTCTCAGTTTATCTCTTTGTCTTGATGCAAGGGGTGCGGATGTTTGTAACAGAATTGACGAATGCCTTCCAAGGTATCTCTAACAAATTACTTCCTGGTTCATTCCCAGCTGTGGACGTTGCGGCTTCTTATGGATTTGGTTCTCCAAACGCGGTGCTTTCAGGATTTGCTTTTGGTTTAATTGGTCAGTTGATTACCATTATGCTCTTAATTATCTTTAAGAATCCAATTCTGATTATCACTGGTTTCGTTCCAGTATTCTTTGATAATGCAGCGATTGCAGTTTATGCAGATAAGCGCGGCGGCTGGAAAGCGGCGGTTATCCTGTCCTTTATTTCAGGTGTATTACAAGTAGCGCTTGGTGCTCTCTGTGTGGCACTTCTTGGTCTAGCTTCTTACGGTGGTTACCATGGAAATATTGACTTTGAATTCCCTTGGCTTGGTTTTGGTTATCTTTTCAAATATCTTGGTATTGTAGGTTACATTCTTGTTTGTGTATTCTTGCTGATTATTCCGCAGTTGCAATTTGCCAAAGCAAAAGATAAGGAAGCATACTACCGTGGTGATGTTCAAGCGGAAGAAGAATAAAAATAGATTTAATTAACGGAGGAAAATAATATGGTTAAGGTATTAACAGCATGCGGAAATGGTATGGGTTCATCTATGGTGATTAAGATGAAAGTAGAAAACGCTCTACGTAAACTAGGGCAAACAGATTTTACTGTCAATTCATGCAGTGTGGGCGAAGCTAAAAGTTTAGCTTCTGGTTATGATATTGTCATTGCCTCTCTTCATTTGATTCATGAATTGGATGGACGGACAAATGGTAAATTGATTGGTCTGGATAATCTGATGGACGACAAAGAAATTACTGAAAAATTATCACAAGTATTGGAATGATGCGGTTAGAGGTTCGTCTCAGCCTCGTCGCTTAAGAAATTGATATAGAGGCTGAGCAAAAAGTATTTTATTCTCTATCTCATTTAATATTAAACGAATGACGCAGTAGGTGATTGGACTCTTCATTCACTTTTCAAGCTCGGAAGAGCACCTTTGAAGAAAACGAAGTTTTCTTCATCTACAATCTTAAACAGCTTGATAAGTGTTTAAGCACCTTTGCGGGGGTGGGACTACGAACTTAAAATTTTCAAGATAAGTTCTGTCCCACTCCCATTCGCTTAAAAGGATGTGTGAAGCTAAAAACGTGGAAAAGCTTGGAATTCGTTGTGCTCGTCAAATAGTACAGAATTTCATGCGCACCACCTGTTTTGAGCTTCCATTTCCAACGAAAGGAAGAAACAATGAATTTAAAGCAAGCATTGATTGAAAACAAGTCCATTCGGTTGGGTCTTTCTGCTTCGACTTGGCAAGAAGCAATTAAACTTTCTGTTGACCCATTGATTGAAAGTGGGGCTGTCAAACCTGAATATTATAATGCCATTATCGAATCCACAGAAGGCTATGGGCCTTACTATATTTTGATGCCAGGTATGGCGATGCCGCATGCTCGTCCAGAAGCTGGTGTGCAAAGAGATGCCTTTTCTTTAGTGACTTTGAAAGAACCTGTAACCTTCTCAGACGGAAAAGATGTGAGTGTCTTGTTAGCTCTTGCGGCAACGAGTTCAAAAATTCATACGAGTGTTGCCATTCCGCAGATTATCGCCCTGTTTGAATTGGAAAATTCTATTGACCGCCTATTAGCATGTCAAACAGAAGCAGAAGTTCTAGCTTTGATTGATGAGTCAAAAAATAGTCCATATTTAGAAGGATTAGATTTAGATAGTTAGTAACTGGTTTGATTTAAGCCATTAGAAAATAGAAAGAGAAAAATTATGACAAAACGATTACCGAATTTACAAGTAGCACTGGATCATTCTGATTTGCAAGGAGCTATTAAAGCAGCTGTCTCGGTAGGTCATGAAGTAGATGTTATTGAAGCAGGAACGGTTTGTCTCTTGCAAGTCGGCAGTGAGCTAGTAGAAGTGTTGCGCAGTTTATTTCCGGATAAAATCATCGTTGCAGATACCAAGTGTGCTGACGCTGGTGGTACGGTTGCCAAAAATAATGCCGTTCGCGGAGCGGACTGGATGACTTGCATTTGCTGTGCAACAATTCCAACTATGAAAGCCGCTCTAAAAGCGATTCAAGAAGAACGTGGCGAGCGCGGTGAGATTCAAATTGAACTTTACGGCGATTGGACTTATGAGCAAGCTCAGACTTGGCTTGATGCTGGCATTTCACAAGCCATTTATCACCAATCACGCGATGCCCTTCTTGCCGGCGAAACTTGGGGTGAAAAAGATCTCAATAAAGTTAAGAAATTGATTGAAATGGGTTTCCGTGTGTCTGTGACAGGTGGGCTTAATGTAGACACACTCAAACTTTTTGAAGGAGTGGATGTCTTTACCTTTATTGCTGGACGCGGAATAACAGAAGCTGAAAATCCAGCAGCAGCTGCGCGTGCTTTCAAAGACGAAATCAAGCGAATCTGGGGGTAAGTCATGGCACGTCCAATTGGAATTTATGAAAAGGCGACACCGAAACATTTTTCTTGGCAAGAACGGTTAGAATTTGCCAAAGAAATGGGCTTTGATTTTGTGGAAATGTCGGTTGATGAGTCAGATGCTCGGCTGGCACGTCTCACTTGGTCCAAAAAAGAACGTCTAGAGCTTGTCAAAGCCATCTATGATACCGGTGTGCGGATTCCCAGCATATGCTTTAGCGGTCATCGGCGTTATCCATTAGGCTCAAACAATCCTGAACTAGAAGCCAAATCGCTTGAAACGATGAAACAATGTATCGAGTTAGCACAGGATTTAGGTGTGCGGGTCATTCAATTAGCGGGTTATGATGTTTATTACGAAGAGAAATCACCTGAAACGCGTGCTCGTTTCTTAAAAAATCTGCGTCTAGCATGTGATTGGGCTGAACAGGCACAAGTTATGTTGGCGATTGAAATCATGGATGATCCATTTATCAACAGCATTGAGAAGTATTTGACTGTGGAAAAAGAAATCAATTCACCTTATCTCTTTGTCTATCCAGATACAGGCAATGTTTCTGCTTGGCACAATGACCTTAGGAGTGAATTTTACCTTGGTCATCAGGCAATTGCTGCGCTGCACTTAAAAGATACCTATGCCGTGACGGAGCATTCTAAAGGGCAATTTCGAGATGTACCTTTTGGCAAAGGTTGTGTCAATTGGGAAGAAATGTTTGCCATTTTGAAAAAAACTAACTACCAAGGACCGTTCTTGATTGAAATGTGGTCTGAGAATTGCGAAACGGTGGAAGAAACCAAAGCTGCTATCAAAGAAGCGCAAGATTTCCTTTATCCACTCATTAAGAAAGCGGGGTTATGAAATGTTAGTACCAGAATTACGAGAACGTGTTTATAAAGCCAATATGGCGCTTCCAGAGCATGGTTTGGTGAAGTTTACTTGGGGAAATGTTTCGGCGATTGACCGTGAGAAGGGCTTGATTGCCATCAAACCTTCTGGTGTAGCGTATGAAAAATTATCTCCAGAAAATATGGTTGTGACTGATTTGGACGGTAATATTGTCGAAGGAGACCTGAATCCGTCGTCAGATTTGCCAACGCATGTGGAGCTGTACAAAGCATTTCAAGAAGTGGGTGGCATTGTTCATACGCACTCGACAGAAGGAGTGGCTTGGGCGCAGGCGGGACGCGATATTCCATGCTATGGCACCACGCATGCTGATACTTTCTACGGTCCAATTCCATGCGCTCGTGCCTTGACACCAGAGGAAATCAATGGCGAGTACGAAAAAGAAACTGGGAAAGTCATTATCGAAGAATTTGCCAAACGTGGCTTAGATCCGCTCGCAGTAGCAGGTGTAACCGTCCGCAATCACGGACCATTTGCTTGGGGCAAGGACGAAAAAGCGGCCGTCTATAATGCAGTTGTCCTTGAAGAAGCCGCTCGTATGGCACGCTACACAGAAGCTATCAATCCAGAAGTGATGGAAGTGCCGCAAGATCTTAAAGATAAGCATTACCTGCGAAAACATGGAAAGAATGCTTACTACGGACAGAAAAAATAATTATGAAAAATCAAGGAGAAGGACGACTACCATGATTGAGAGCAGTCATGATGCCGGTTCCTCGCCTTGCTTTTCTCATTTTGCTATGAAAAAGCGCTAAAAATGACCAAAATAACGAATAAATTCTTTCGATTTCATGTGAATGATGTGTGAAAAGATGTTATAATGGTTTGCAATCCCTTTCAAGGAGTAAATGATGATATTATTGGATCAAACAAGTTGTGACTTACTAAAATACCTCATTCAGTTGGAAGAGCCAGAAACGATTATGACCATTTCACGGGCAACCAATCAATCGCGGAGGAAAATCTATTATCATTTAGAAAAAATCAATGATGCCTTAGCTGATGCTGGCGAAGTCATTAGCAGCCGTCCGAGAGTAGGGATTGTCTTAACTGCACAGCAAAAGGAATTATGCCAATCCTTGCTGGAAGGAGTCGATTCTTATAGTTATGTCATGAGCATGACCGAGCGCATGCAGCTGACTGTGCTTTATATCTGTATTGCTAAGGAGCGTGTGACTATTGAAAAACTGATGGAATTGACAGAGGTATCTCGGAATACGGTTCTCAATGATTTGAATGAAATCCGCAATCAGTTGGCTTCGGAGCAGTATCAAGTCAATCTCGCTTCCACGAAAGCGCAAGGATATTTTTTAAAATGTCATCCACTCAATAAAATCCAATATGTTCATTCTCTCTTGTATCACATTTTCGTAGAGGGGAATCATAGCTTTGTGATGATTTTGACAGAAAAGATAAAAGAATTTATCGGAGAAGATTTACTTTTGTCCGATGAATTGCAAGATTTTCTCAATCAAAGAGTGCAAGATGTGGAGCAGGATTTAGGCAAGAAAATCAATCGTCATGAAATCAAATTCATGCTACAAGTTTTGCCCTATCTGCTGTTGAGCTGTCGCAATATGGCTTTAAATGAGGAAGAGCAGGAAGACTTGAAGCGTGAGTTTACCTTGATTCGCAAGCGGATAGAATACCAAGCAGCCAAGAATTTGAATAGTAATTTACAGGCAATATTTGGCTTGCAATTAAATGATATTGAAATTTCTCTCTTAGCCGTTCTTTTGCTTTCTTACCGAAAGGACAGGGATATTCATGCAACCAGTCAAGATTTTGTCCAATTAAAAGAAGCGATTGATGAGTTTATCTGGCGTTTTGAAGTTAGTTCGCACTTTGAAATTGAAAATAAAGAAGATTTGTTGCGAAATTTATTGACGCACTGCAAGGCTTTGCTGTTTCGTAAAACCTACGGTATTCTGTCTAAAAATCCATTGACACGACAGATCAAGGAAAAATATGCAGATTTGTTTGCAGTCACCAAGTCTTGCTCTGTGATTTTGGAGGAAGCATGGCTTATTTCACTAACTGATGATGAAGTTGCTTATCTTGCTCTTCATATGGGTGGATTCTTAAAACATAATCGTGCTGAAAAACAAGATGCCAAACGGATTTATTTAGTCTGTGATGAAGGAGTAGCTGTGCAGAAATTGCTACTCAAACAGTGCTTGTATCATTTACCAAATGAAAATTTAAGTGCTGTTTTTACGACAGAGCAATTCAAAAGTGTTGAAGACATTTTAAATGTGGATTTATTAATTACGACAAATGACGGATTGGAAACCACTCTGCCAACGATCCAGGTTCAGCCCATTTTGGACTACGAGGACGTATTGAATATTACTTCTTTTGTGAAAGATCAAACTCTTTCTACTAAAGGCGTGCGATTTAGTCAAGATTTAGAACGACTTTTGTCACAATACCTCAAGGATTCAACGCGTACACAAGAGCTGAAAAATAAAATTCAAAAACTTGTCAACGAAGAATTATTATCAACTTCAACGGAAGAATGAAAGAATAAGATGACTGGCTAGGGATAAAATTCCCGGCTTTTTTAGTTGTGAAAAATAGTCCAATCTTGAACACAGACATGTGCTTTATTTGGTCTTTTTTAATCTATTGAAGGGAGCTATACTAAGAATGTAGAATAAAATATCTTGAGGAGGATAAGCAATGCCAAATGTAAAAGAAATCACAAGAGAATCTTGGATTTTATCCACTTTCCCAGAATGGGGAACATGGCTCAATGAAGAAATTGAAGAAGAAGTTGTGCCAGAAGGTAACTTTGCTATGTGGTGGTTAGGGAATTGTGGTGTTTGGATTAAGACCCCAGGTGGTGCTAATGTGGTCATGGATCTCTGGTCCAACCGCGGAAAATCAACCAAAAGGGTCAAAGACATGGTGCGTGGTCACCAAATGGCCAATATGGCTGGTGTCTGCAAATTGCAACCAAATCTCCGTGTGCAACCAATGGTGATTGACCCATTTGCGATTAATGAACTGGACTATTATCTGGTATCGCATTTCCACAGCGACCATATTGACATCAATACTGCTGCAGCTATCGTCAATAATCCAAAATTAAATCATGTGAAATTTGTCGGTCCTTACGAATGTGGCGAAATTTGGAAAAAATGGGGTGTTCCAGAAGAACGCATTATGATTATCAAACCGGGTGAAAGCTTTGAGTTTAAAGATATAAAGGTTACAGCTGTGGAATCCTTTGACCGAACCTGCTTAGTGACACTTCCAGTTGATGGTGCGGATGCTCAAGACGGTGAGCTGAAGGGGCTTGCTGTAACTGACGAAGAAATGGCGCGTAAAGCAGTCAACTACGTCTTTGAAACACCGGGCGGTACGATTTATCATGGTGCAGATTCTCACTTCTCAAATTATTTTGCTAAACACGGAAAAGATTTCAAGATTGATGTGGCTATTAATAACTACGGTGATAACCCAATCGGTATTCAAGATAAGATGACTTCGATTGATTTGCTTCGTATGGCTGAAAACCTTCGTGCCAAAGTTATTATTCCGGTTCATTATGATATCTGGTCTAACTTCATGGCTTCAACGGACGAGATTTTAGCCCTCTGGAAAATGCGCAAAGAGCGCTTGCAATATCAATTCCATCCATTCATTTGGGAAGTTGGCGGTAAATACACTTATCCGCAAGACAAAGACAGAATTGAATACCACCATCCACGTGGTTTTGATGATTGCTTCGAGCACGATTCAAATATTCAATTTAAGGCTTTACTATAAAAAATTAAGTGGGAATTATCCGTATACATTGCGATATGCGGATAATTTTCATATAATGATAGTGTAGAATAACTGCTACTGAAAGGGTAGTATTATAAAAGGAGAATTCAATGTCAAATTTATCTGTCAATGCCATTCGTTTTTTGGGAATTGATGCTATTGAAAAATCAAAATCTGGGCATCCAGGTGTTGTCATGGGAGCAGCACCGATGGCTTATGACTTGTTTACCAAGCAAATGCGTGTGAATCCAGAAGTGCCAAATTGGATTAATCGCGATCGTTTTGTCTTATCAGCAGGTCACGGGTCTATGTTGCTCTATGCACTTCTTCACTTGTCTGGTTTTCAAGATGTCACTATGGACGAAATCAAGAACTTCCGTCAATGGGGTTCTAAGACGCCTGGACATCCAGAATTTGGACACACGGCTGGCGTAGATGCGACAACTGGCCCCCTCGGTCAAGGAATTTCGATGGCAACTGGTTTTGCGCAAGCAGAACGTTTCCTAGCTGCTAAGTATAACCGTGAAGGCTATACGATCTTTGACCACTATACGTATGTCATCTGTGGTGACGGGGACTTAATGGAAGGTGTGTCTGCTGAAGCGGCTTCTTATGCTGGACTGCAAAAGCTAGATAAGCTCATCGTTCTTTATGATTCAAACGACATCAATTTGGACGGAGAAACGAAGGATTCCTTTACAGAAAGCGTTCGTGACCGTTACAATGCTTACGGTTGGCACACAGCTTTGGTTAAAGATGGAACAGACTTAGAAGCAATCAATGCGGCGATTGAAGCTGCAAAAGTTTCTGGCAAACCGTCATTGATTGAAGTCAAAACGGTGATTGGTTATGGCTCGCCAAATAAACAAGGGACAAATGCTGTTCATGGAGCTCCTCTTGGTGCAGAAGAAGCAGCCGCTACTCGCAAAGCTCTTGCTTGGGATTACGCACCATTCGAAATTCCTGAAGAAGTCTACGAAGATTATCGGGTCAATGTTGCAGAACGTGGCAAAGCTGCCTATGATGCTTGGGAAAAACTCGTTGAAGAATACAAACAAGCCTATCCTGACTTAGCTGATGAAGTTGCTGCCATTATTGCTGGACAAGATCCAGTTGAGATCAAGCCAGAAGATTTCCCAGTAGTAGAAACAGGTCTCTCACAAGCTACTCGTAATTCTAGCCAAGATGCTTTAAATGCCGCAGCAAAAGTTCTCCCAACTTTCCTTGGCGGCTCTGCTGACCTCGCTCATTCTAATATGACTTACATCAAAGAAGACGGCTTGCAAGACGATGCTCACCGCCTTAACCGCAATATTCAATTCGGTGTGCGTGAATTTGCTATGGGAACTATTTTGAATGGTATGGCACTTCACGGGGGACTTCGTGTTTATGGTGGTACATTCTTTGTCTTTTCAGACTATGTTAAAGCGGCTGTTCGCTTGTCAGCTCTTCAAGGCTTACCTGTGACCTATGTCTTTACACATGACTCAATCGCAGTTGGTGAAGACGGACCAACTCATGAGCCGATTGAGCATTTGGCTGGACTTCGTGCCATTCCAAACCTCAATGTTTTGCGCCCAGCAGATGCACGTGAAACACAGGCTGCTTGGTACTTGGCACTCAAGAGTCAATCAACTCCAACAGCTTTGGTTCTCACACGTCAAAACTTGACAGTTGAAGCTGGAACTGACTTTGATAAGGTGGCGAAAGGAGCTTATGTTGTATATGAGACAGCAGGTGGCTTTGATACAATTCTTCTGGCATCTGGTTCTGAAGTCAACTTAGCTGTTGCAGCTGCTAAAGAGTTGGAAGCACAAGGAGAGAAAGTTCGCGTTGTCAGCGTACCGTCAACAGACATCTTTGATGTACAAGATGCTGCTTACAAAGAAGAAATTTTACCAAATGCAGTTCGTCGCCGTGTTGCAATCGAAATGGCTGCAACCCAGTCTTGGTACAAATATGTCGGACTTGACGGAGCTGTTATCGGTATTGACAAATTCGGTGCTTCTGCCCCAGCTGCTAAGGTGATGGAAGAATATGGCTTCACCGTTGCTCATATCGCAGAAGTTGTGAAAAACTTGAAATAATGGTGATAAAGAGAAAAAACCGAGGCTTGCTTTGCTTCGGTTTTTCTAACTAGAAATGCTATAATGAAAATAGAAAATTCTATCTCGGAGGTGTGAAGATGACAAAGGAAAGTATGATTTATCAGCTGTTAGATGAATTGAAAATTTCTTATGATCGTCTGGATCATGAACCAATTTCTTCCGTTATTGAGGTGGCTGAAAAGGGAATCGTCTTACCGGGGCAACAGGTCAAAAATCTCTTTTTGAAAAATAAAAAGGGACGTCAATTTTATTTGGTCATTTTGCGGGACGAAAAAATGGCAGATATCAAGCATTTGGCAGAAATCCTTGATGAAAAACGATTATCATTTGCCAATGATAAGGAGCTGGAGGAGCTTTTACAGGTAGAGCCAGGTGCGGTTACACCTTTTGGGCTGCTTTTTGATAAGGAAAAGAAAGTCCAGCTGATTGTGGACGAGGAGGTTGATCCGAACTCGACCGTGGGTTTTCATCCTTTTGTCAATACAACAACGCTCAATATCGATTATGCTGACTTTTTACGTTTTTTGGAAAAAGCAGAGCATACTGTCAAAAGAATTCGCTGCTAGTCAGGCTTAAAGAGGAATCCTTTTAGAAATTTCAGCCCCTCCTTGTAAATTCTCTAGGAATCTGCTATAGTAGATAATATATCAAATCTAAAGGAGACTAAAATGAGTAACGGTTTTTCAATTTTAATCATGTTGGTTGTGATGATGGGCTTGATGTTCTTCATGCAACGTTCTCAAAAGAAACAAGCAGACAAACGGATGGAGAGTTTGAACAAACTACAAAAAGGGTATGAAGTCATTACAATTGGTGGCTTGTATGGTACGGTTGATGAAGTTGATACTGAAAAGAAAACAGTTGTCCTTGATGTAGACGGTGTTTACTTGACATTTGAATTAACAGCTATTAAGACCGTATTGCCTCTCACAGAGGGAATCACAGCAGTTGCTGGTGCAGACGGAAGTGTTGATATGTCAGAAGATACAGCTATTGAAGAAGAATAGTAGTGTTTTAAGCTAGAAAAAGGGATTGGAGTTTCTCCAGTTCTTTTATTTTTGCTTGAAAAGGTTTCTTTTACAATTTATAAGAATAATTCTTTTTCTACTTTGACGTCGCCAATTAGCTATTTTGATGCCAAAGCCCAACCAAGTAACAAATATTCCCTTAGCAGAATAGGAATTTTAAAAAGATAAAGCATTTAATTTTTATCGTAAAATAATGTGAAAAAGAAGTTGGAGCCAAAAATTTCTATGTTTCGGCTTCTTTTTTATCTGAAATTTAGCATAAATCCCATTTTTAGAGGATTTATGATATAATGAAATGTAAAACTTTATTAGGAAAACAAGCAGATGTTTAGTTTTAAGAAAAGAGAAAAAATTGAAGTTCCATTACAAATACCGAAACATATCGGTATTATTATGGACGGGAATGGTCGTTGGGCTAAAAAGAGAATGCAGCCGCGCGTTTTCGGGCATAAGTCTGGAATGGAAACTTTGCAAAATGTTACCATTGCAGCTAAAGAGCTGGGGGTTCAAGTATTGACAGTCTACGCGTTCTCCACAGAAAATTGGTCGCGTCCTGAAAAAGAAGTCAGCTTTATCATGAACTTGCCGGTTGAATTTTACGACCGTTATGTGCCTGAGTTGCATAGAAATAACGTAAAAATTCAAATGATTGGAGATACAGAGCGGCTACCTAAGGCAACGTATGATGCGCTTTGCAAAGCAGAAGAATTAACGCGGCTCAACACAGGCTTGATTCTGAATTTTGCCTTGAATTATGGTGGCCGTGCTGAGATTGTTCAGGCGGTTAAAATGATTGCTCAAGATGTGTTAGATGCCAAGTTCAGTCCGGGTGAGATTGATGAAGAGATGATTGCCAATTATCTACAAACCAGCAATCTACCTCGATTATTGCGCGATCCAGATTTGGTCATTCGAACGAGCGGAGAATTGCGTTTGAGTAATTTTTTGCCTTGGCAAAGTGCATATAGTGAGCTGTATTTTACAGATATTTTATGGCCGGATTTTGATGAGAAAGCTTTGAAAGCAGCTATTGAAGAATATAGTAAACGAAATCGTCGCTTTGGTGGTGTGTAGGAGAATTTATGGATAAGGATTTACAAAGACGTGTTATTTTTGGCGGAGTGGCACTTGCTATCTTCATTCCAGTTTTGATGATAGGAGGCGCTCTTCTGCAAATTGGAATGGGGCTTCTAGCCATGTTGGGTGTTCATGAATTGCTGCAAATGAAAGGGCTGAGAAGTACCACACTAGAAGGTGTCTTAGCCATGTTAGCAGGTTTTGTGCTGACGATTCCACTCGAAAACTATTTGAAATTTTTGCCGGTAGACGGAAATGTTGTGGCCTATAGTTTAGTTGTTTTTCTTCTATTAGGCTCAACTGTTCTAGGGAAAAATTACAGTTTTGAAGATGCGGCTTATCCAATCGCTGCGAGTTTTTACGTGGGAATTGGCTTCAATGCTTTGCTAGATGCACGGGTGGCTGGTTTTGACAAAGTGCTTTTAGCCTTGTTTATCGTCTGGGCAACGGATAGCGGAGCTTACTTGGTCGGACGGAGATATGGCGTACGTCGCTTAGCTCCGCGAGTTTCACCAAATAAAACTGTTGAGGGCAGCCTAGGAGGCATTGCTTCAGCAGTCCTTCTAACATTTATTTTTATGTTGTTTGATAGAAACGTTGCCGCACCTCATCATATGTTTGTCATGCTTCTTTTCACAGTATTCTTTAGTATTGCAGGTCAGTTTGGGGACTTGGTAGAAAGTGCAATTAAGCGCCATTTTGGAGTCAAAGATTCTGGTAAATTTATACCCGGACATGGTGGTGTGTTAGATCGTTTTGACAGCATGCTGTTTGTCTTTCCCTTGATGCATTTCTTTGGATTGTTCTAATGAGAAGGATAAAATGAAGTGAGACAGACTAACGTGATTGTTTTATAGTCACTCACAGAAAAATGAAATCTGAGAAGATGACGTAAAGAATCAATATTTCGCAAGAAATTGATTTTGTCATTTCACTTTATGCAGTTGACTAGGGGTTGGTCGTCATACCTTGCGTAGCAAGGGATTAGAACTGCCACTCAGCAGTGATTGATTGGCACTAAAGTACCTAATCAATTGTGCATGGGAACTCTAAATTGACTAAAGTTAACAGAGTTTCTCACCACTGCGTTTTGTAGTAAAAATAATATATTGTAAGAGTCTGGGGAACGTTCATCCCAGCCTCTTTGTGAATGAACTTTATAAGGAAATCTTAAGCCGAGTGAAGTATTCTTGATTTGCTGGGTGCAATTCAGTAAGATGATCGTGTCAGAAAGTAGAAAGGTTGGTGTAATGCAGTCAGGTATTATAGGAATTATCACCTTTATCATTGTTTTTGGAATTATTGTGGTCGTTCATGAGTTTGGACATTTCTATTTTGCGAAAAAATCGGGTATTTTGGTGCGGGAGTTTGCTATCGGAATGGGCCCGAAAATTTTTGCTCATATCGGAAAAGACGGTACGGCTTATACCATTCGAATGTTACCGTTGGGTGGCTATGTTCGTATGGCTGGTTGGGGCGAAGATTCGACCGAGATTAAAACCGGAACACCTGCTAGTTTGACTTTAAATGAAGCAGGTAAGGTCGTCCGAATCAATCTTTCGGGCAAGAAAATTGATCAAACTGCTCTGCCGATGAATGTGACGGGCTTTGATTTAGAAAACAAGCTTGAAATCACTGGTTTGGTACTAGATGAACAAAAAACCTATGCGGTTGACCATGATGCAACAATCGTAGAAGAAGACGGCACAGAGGTTCGGATTGCTCCGCTTGATGTGCAGTATCAAAATGCTAGTTTAGGCGGGCGCCTCATTACCAACTTTGCAGGACCGATGAACAATTTCATTTTGGGGATTGTAGCTTTTCTGTTGTTGATTTTCATGCAGGGTGGCGTTGCCAATCCCAATACAAATCACATTCGTGTCTTACAGGACGGAGCCTTGGCACAAGCTGGTGTAAAAAATAACGACCAGATTTTAAAAGTTGGTCAAGCCGAAATTAAGAATTGGTCGGATTTGACCCAAGCTGTTCAGTCTGAGACGAAAAACAATAAAGGGCAATCAGAACTAAATGTGACGGTTAAAAGCGGAAATAAAGTTCGAGAGCTGACAGTTAAGCCTAAAAAAGAGCAAGGAAGATATCTATTAGGAGTGATGCCGGGCTTGAAATCAGATTTTCCGTCTATGATCGCGGGTGGGTTTAGCATGGCTTGGAACGCTAGTTTCCGCATCTTTGACGCTTTAAAAAATTTAATTTTCCACCCAGACATCAATAAACTAGGCGGTCCTGTGGCGATTTACAAAGCCAGTAGTGACGCTGCTAAAGGCGGTCTTGAAAGTGTTATCGCTTTATTAGCTATGCTATCTCTAAATATTGGTATTTTTAATCTCATTCCTATCCCAGCGCTTGACGGTGGAAAGATTGTGCTCAATCTTCTTGAAGTCATTCGTCGCAAGCCATTGAAACAGGAAACAGAAACCTATGTCACTTTAGCAGGTGTCGCCATTATGGTGGTGTTGCTGATTGCGGTGACCTGGAATGATATTATGAGAACCTTCTTTTAAAAGGTGCATTTAAAATAATAAAAGGAAGAATTTATGAAACAAAGTAAAATGTTAATCCCAACACTACGTGAAATGCCTAGTGATGCACAAGTCATCAGTCATGCACTTATGCTGCGCGCGGGCTATGTCCGCCAAATTTCAGCAGGTGTTTACTCTTACTTACCATTGGCTAATCGCGTGATCGAAAAAGCAAAAAAAATCATGCGGGAAGAATTTGAAAAAATCGGTGCGGTCGAAATGTTAGCTCCAGCCCTCCTTAGTGCTGATCTTTGGCGTGAATCAGGTCGTTACGATACCTACGGTGAAGATCTCTATAAGTTAAAAAATCGCGAAGGTTCAGATTTTATCTTGGGGCCCACTCATGAAGAAACATTCACCGCAATTGTACGGGATTCTGTAAAATCTTATAAGCAATTACCGCTCAATCTTTATCAGATTCAGGCTAAATATCGTGATGAAAAGCGTCCTCGCAATGGCTTATTGCGGACACGTGAATTTATCATGAAAGACGGTTATAGCTTCCATGCCAATTATGATAGCCTAGATGTGACTTACGATGAGTATAAGACTGCCTACGAGAATATTTTTACCCGAAGTGAGGTTGATTTCAAAGGGATTATCGGTGACGGTGGTGCTATGGGTGGAAAGGATAGCCAAGAATTTATGGCCATTACACCTGACCGTACCGACCTTACGCGCTGGGTTGTTCTAGATAAGTCAGTCACTAGTTTTGATGAAATTCCGACAGATGTACAAGAAGCGATAAAAGAAGAATTGACGAGCTGGTTGGTGTCTGGTGAAGATACTGTTGTTTATTCGAGTGAGTCAGGATATGCTGCAAACCTTGAAATGGCAACAAATGAATACAAACCAAGTAATCGTGTCGTGGCAGAAGAGGAATTGATTCGTGTAGAAACCCCAGATTGCAAGTCAATTGATGAAGTCGCTGCTTTTCTTCATGTTGATGAAAGTCAAACAATCAAAACCTTAGTTTACATTGCTGACGAAAAGCCTATCGTGGCTTTGCTTGTCGGAAATGATCAACTGAATGAAGTGAAGTTGAAAAATTATCTAGGTGCTGATTTCTTTGAACCGGCAAGCGAAGAAGAAGTTCGTGAACTGTTTGGAGCAAACTTTGGATCTCTTGGACCCGTTCATCTTCCAGAAGATGTTCAAATCATCGCAGACCGCAAGGTAGAAGACATCCGCAATGCAGTCGCTGGTGCGAATGAAGACGGTTATCATTTGACAGGTGTCAATCCAGGGCGAGACTTCACAGCAGAATATGTAGATATTCGCGAGGTGCGTGAAGGAGAAGTTTCACCAGACGGACAAGGCGTTTTGAAATTTGCACGCGGCATTGAAATTGGACATATCTTTAAATTAGGAACTCGTTATTCAGAAAGCATGAATGCGACGGTTTTAGATGAAAATGGTCGTGCAGTTCCTGTCGTAATGGGCTGCTATGGTATTGGTGTTAGTCGCCTCTTATCAGCTGTTATGGAGCAACATGCACGTCTCTTTGTCAATAAAACGCCAAAAGGAGACTATCGCTATGCTTGGGGAATCAATTTTCCAAAAGAATTGGCGCCGTTTGATGTGCATCTAATCCCTGTAAATGTCAAAGACGAGGAAGCTCTTGCCTTGACAGAACAACTAGAAGCAGAGCTGGTCAAAGCTGGCTACGAAGTTTTGACAGATGACCGTAACGAACGTGCTGGTGTGAAATTCAGTGACAGTGACTTGATTGGTTTACCGATTCGTGTGACTGTTGGGAAAAAAGCAGCTGACCGCATCGTTGAAGTCAAAATCAAAGCGACAGGTGATACCATTGAAGTTCATGTTGACAATCTTCTTGAAACACTTGCAATCTTAACGAAGAAAGACAAATAAATAGGTCTGGAATAAGAACTAAATTATCATTCAAAAACAGACAAAATCTTAATTGGAGATAATCCAAAAGAGATTTTGTCTGTTTTTTTGAGTTGTCACTTTACGTCGACTTGTTGGTGTGGGACAAAGAATGACTGCTAAGGGAAATGTGTTTTATTTTTCTTTCATTTTTTACTATTTGAAGATAAAAAATAACTTTTTAGGGCGTCTTCTGAGGAAATCTTTGGAATATTTTATACTAAAAAGGTAGAAAAAGGAGTTGAAATGAGAAAGATAAAAAATATTCTTCAAATGAGTTTGCTAATCGTTTTGACACAGATTACTTTGGTCTTGCTGACGACACCCTTGTCCAAATCATTAACTTTTCAGCAGTCCAGTTTTGTGTTTTTGTTCATTTTATTTTTTGCTGGCTTGCTTTATTTTCGCTATTTTTCCAGAGAATTAACAAATTTTAAATCAGAGATCTTAACGGCTCGTTACTGGCCCCTACTGCGATTATCCTATCTCATGATGGTATTTATCAATGCTATAGGAGCTTATCTGATGATATTGGAGGGGATGACAGCAGCGTCAGAAGGTCAACAACTGCTCCTGAGCCTGTTTGTCCACTCGTCTCTTTTCTTATTAGGTGTTGATATAGTAGCTCTCGTGCCTGAGGTGCGGTCATTCATTATTCATTTTTTTGTGTCAAAAGATCAAGCACGAACGAGTTTTGTGATAGGGAGTTTGTTGTTTATCCTTTTACGAAATCCAGCTGATTTGACTTGTTTTATTGTTTATACAGGTTTAGGGAGTTTACTTTCTTTCTTGATTTTCAAGCCAACTCTTCGTTTGGAATTTTCCATTTTCAGTCATTTGGTGCGCAATAGCTTTTCTCTTCTTTTCTTGATTATTTTTTGGTAAATTGTTTTGTAGAAATCCCACTTCTATGATAAAATGAGAGCATTATAGATTGGATGAGAAGAGCAATGATACAAAAAGAAAAACAGTTAGAATGGTTGCAACAGCACCAAACAAAAGAGCCACATTTGGGCTTAGAAAGAGTGCGACGACTATTATCGCTGCGAGGCAATCCTCATTTACAAATATCAGTCATTCATGTGGCAGGTACCAATGGAAAAGGCTCAACGATTGCACATTTACGTCAGCTATTGCAAGCAAAGAAACTGCGTGTAGGAACGTTTACATCGCCTTATCTTCTTAACTATAATGAGCAAATTGCAATCAATGGTTTGCCTATTTCAGGCGAAGACTTTTATTCTTTGTTGCAATCTTATCAAGAGTTATTAAAAAAGCAGGCAGATGATACGATATTGCAGGAAATAACAGAGTTTGAGATTATTACGGCATTGGCTTATGATTATTTCTGCCAGCAAGAGGTAGATGTGGTCATAATGGAAGTAGGTCTGGGTGGTTTATTGGACAGTACCAATGTGTGTCAACCGGATTTGACAGCTATTACGACAATCGGACTAGATCACACAGCTATTTTAGGTACGACATTAGAAGACATTGCCAAGCAAAAAGCGGGGATTATCAAGCAAGGTGTGCCGGTAGTGACAGGGAAGATTTCTTCAGAAGCACTGGCAGTTATTCACACTATTGCTCAGCAATATCAGGCACTCCACATACGATATAAGAAAGATTATCAGGTGGAGTCTGTGCAAGGCTTAGAAGAGGGAGAAAAATTTCGTTTTTCAAATGCATTTCGACGAAAAGAGGACTATCAAACTGTTCTTTTGGGCGTTCATCAGGTTGAGAATGCGGGACTGGCAATTGAACTGTGCGATCAATATTGCAGCTTGAAAGGTTTACCATTGTTGAGTGAAAATGAGGTGCGACGGGCATTGAAACGAACGTATTGGCCTGCTCGCTTGGAGAAAATTTCAAAAGCACCCTTGATCTTGCTGGACGGGGCGCACAATCCTCATGCACTGAAAGCTCTGCTTGCTTCCCTAGAAAGCCATTTTCCAGATTATCAAAAAACGATTTTATTTACATGTATTCAAACTAAGGCGTTGGATGAAATGCTTGCTTTACTAAAAATGGTTCCCACATCTCGCGTACTTTTGACAACTTTTGAGGATTCACGGAGTTTTTCAACAGGAGAAATGCAATGTTTGGCAAAGCGAGAAAAGTTAGCATATGTAGAGTGGTTGCCTTATTTGGAGCAATACAAAAAAGCCAAGCATGGAGAGAAAGAGCTGCTGCTTATCACAGGCTCCCTCTATTTCCTTGCAGAAGTCAGAAAATATCTACTGAATGATAGATAAAAAATAATTTTCTAACTAAATAAAATATGATAGAATAAAAGAGCAATTTGTTTGCACAGAGTAAGTGGTCTGCGTTAAGTGTGTATGGATGGGATGTTGCCATACAACGAAACATTTGTGCGGTAGGCCATTGCATCCGCTGTCATTTTGACGGCTCCCGAAAGAAAAGGAGCGAATATGAAAAAAAACTCGCCAAAGTTATCGGTGCAACTATTGGTTGCCCTCGCAATGATTGTGGCTCTTTGTTTTGTCTTAGAGAAGTTTTCAATCTTTGTCATCCCTCGTTTGCTGAAGCTGAGTCCAGCTTTTATCGGTTATACCCTTATGGGAAGTGTCGCTGGTCCGGTTTTATCTGGTCTGGTTTCTGCCGTATATGATATGCTTTCCTTTTTCTTTTTGAGTCAGGGGCAACCATTCATTATCTGGTTTACATTGATTGAAGCCTTGCAAGGTATTCTCTATGGTTATTTCTTTTATGGCAAAGAATTACGATTTGAACGGAAGAAAGACTGGCTTTGGGTGACACTAGCAACTGTCGCTGTTATGGGAGTGGGGACCTTTACCTTAACGCCCTTAGCTCTCCATTTACAATATGGAGTACCCTTTGTTGCACTATACGCTACTCGGGCATGGTCTGTTTTTGAAATTCCTTTACGAGTATTTGTGACAATGCTCATTGTCCCACAGTTGCAACGAATCCCCGAATTACGTAAATTGATGGGATTAAGCAATAAGCAAAAAAGATAAAAGCAGAAAAAAGGCTGAGACATTCTGTCCACAGCCTTTTCAAATACGAATTTTTAATCTAACGTATTAATAGTTTTTTATCAAATCAACGGTTGAACGATCCAATTTCTTAACAAGAGCTTGTAAGAAAGCTTGAGCTTGTAGAAAGTCGTCCATTGCGTAGAGTGTTTGATGAGAATGAATGTAACGTGCACAAACACCAATAG
Source organism: Streptococcus atopicus (assembly GCF_049166725.1). Classification (NCBI taxonomy): domain Bacteria; kingdom Bacillati; phylum Bacillota; class Bacilli; order Lactobacillales; family Streptococcaceae; genus Streptococcus; species Streptococcus atopicus. The sequence goes on along the minus strand of NZ_JBMHFC010000008.1, from coordinate 36,294 downwards.
TTGTAGAAGGCACACCACCGTTTTTGAGATGAGCAGCACCAGCATCGGTTCCGCCTTTACCACAGTAGTATTGGTATTTGATACCTGCTTCTTCTGCGGTTGTCAAAAGGAAATCTTTCATATTTGGCAACATGAGGTGACCTGGGTCAAAGAAACGAATCAGAGTCCCTTCTCCGATAGCTCCTTGATCTCCGTAAATGTCGCCAGCAGGCGAACAGTCTACTGCAAAGAAAACTTCTGGGTCAAACTTAGTCGTTGAAACATGGGCTCCACGCAAGCCGACTTCTTCTTGGACATTGGCTCCAACATAGAGTTCATTGCCAAGTTTTTGTCCAGCTAGAGCTTGAACCAGTTCACTTACCATGAGGACACCGTAACGATTGTCCCAAGCTTTTGAGATAACGTTTTTCCCATTAGCTGTGAGAATAGCAGAGCTATCTGGTACAATCGTATCGCCTGGACGAATGCCGTAGCTTTCAGCTTCTGCTTTATCAGCAAATCCACCGTCAAAAACAATATCTTCAATCCTTGGTAGACTTGGTCCACCTGTTCCACGAGTCAAATGTGGAGGAACAGATCCTGAAATGACAGGAATTGCAACTCCAGAGCTAGTAAAAAGTTTAAAGCGTTGGCTGCTAACGACGAGTGGATTCCAGCCACCAATTTGCACCACACGAAAAGTTCCGTCGGGTTTGATTTCACTCACCATGAAGCCAACTTCATCCATGTGGGCAGCTACTAAGACACGCGGTGCATCAACAGTCTCTGAATGTTTCACTCCAAAAATGCCTCCTAAGCCGTCTGTTATAACTTCATCTACGTGGGGAGTGATTTTTTCACGCAAATACTTGCGAACAGGTGCTTCGTGTCCTGAAATAGCAGCAATTTCTGTGACTTCTTTGATTTTTGAAAATAATTCTGACATCATTAACCTTCTTTCTATTCTTATTTTATCATTTTCTATCATAGTTGGGTAGCGTTCAAAGATAAAAAACAATAGTGTTTCGATTTGTCCCAATTTCTCTTTTGTGTTAAAATATTGTCATGAAAGCTAAAAAAATTTTATTAACAACAGCTGCACTTGCAGGAGTAGGGATTGCAGCTTATGCGACTAAAAAAACATTGGACGAACGAAAAGAAGCTGAGCAGCGTGAGCAATTAGTTGCTGAAATTCGGGAAAGTTTGTCTGAATGGGGTCCGATTGCCACATTGTATGTGCAATTATACAAGTCAGACGAACACCGATTGGTTGGTGGTGTAGTATATGAAGATGATCGCCATATTTCATTTGTGTATGAAAATGGTGAATTGACCTATGAGGAAGAACAATGATTATTCCAGCAAATATAGAAGAATTGGCATCATTTGTGAAACGCGAAAGAAAGACTGTGTTCTTTTTCACAGCCGAGTGGTGTGGAGACTGTCGTTTTATTAAACCTTTTTTGCCTGAGATTGAAGCAGAGAATCCTGATTTTACCTTTGTTGAGGTCAATCGTGACGTTTATATGGAAGTTGCCAAAAAGTGGGATGTGTATGGGGTTCCTAGCCTAGTAGTCCTAGAAAATGGACAAGAAATTGGCCGTTTTGTTAATCGCGAGCGAAAAACGCAGACGCAAATCAATGAATTTTTAGCCCAGTTAAACTGAAGATATAGGAGAAATAATGATTTTTGCATATAATAAAGAGCATGTGGGTGACGTGCTAATGGTGATTGTTGAAGACGGTCAAGCTGCTAAGTTAGCTGCTGAACGCAAGGGCAACGTAGCGCGTGTTTATCGTTTGGACAATGGAGAAACGGTTGCTTGGAATATTTTTCAGATTTCTAATCTTGTTAATATTACCGAACGCGGTCAAGTCTTTTTGACAGATAAAGAAATTTCAATTCTGAATCAAGAATTGAGCCAAGCAGGTTTTGAGCCAGAATTGGTCAATGACCTTGAGCCGAAATTTGTGGTTGGTGAAATTGTGGAAATGGTAGCTCATCCAGATAGTGACCACCTTAATATTTGTCAAGTAAAAGTAGCAGCAGATAAAGTGATTCAAATCGTAGCAGGAGCGCCTAATGCTAAAGTAGGTCTCAAGACGATTGTGGCGCTTCCGGGTGCTATGATGCCAAAAGGAAACTTGATTTTCCCTGGTGAGTTGCGTGGAGAAAAGAGTTTTGGTATGATGTGTAGTCCTCGCGAATTGCAATTGCCTAATGCTCCGCAAAAACGTGGGATTATTGAATTAGCAAGTTCAGAAGTGGTAGGAACAGCATTTGATCCAACTAAGCATTGGCAAGGGTAAAATAGAAATTAAGTTTTAATCGTGAATTTTCACGATTTTTTCTTTTCTCTTACGAATAAATAGTTAGGAGGAAAAGAAAATGTATAATAAAGTAATTTTAATTGGTCGCTTGGTGAATACACCAGAGTTAAACAAAACAGCTAATGATAAATCTGTGGCGCGTGCAACCCTTGCTGTCAATCGTCGCTACAAAGGGCAAAATGGTGAACGAGAAGCGGACTTTGTAAATGTCGTTGTCTGGGGCAAGTTAGCCGAAACTTTGGCAAGTTATGCAAGTAAAGGCAGCTTGATTTCGCTAGACGGTGAACTTCGCACTCGCCACTATGAGAAGGACAATGTTACCCACTATGTTACAGAAGTACTTTGCAATGGCTTCCAGCTATTAGAAAGTCGTGCACAGCGAGCTCTTCGTGAAAATAATGCAGGTGCAGACTTGGCAGATTTGCTTCTGGAAGAAGAGGAATTGCCATTTTAATAAAGATAAGCTAGGCTGGATAAAATTCAGTTTAGCTATTTTTAGTTGGTGAAAAATAATCAACATTTTATACTTTTAACAAAGTACGAATAACATGCGCAAGATAGAAGTCAACAGTCTGAGAAGGTGTTGTATTTGATTTCAACTTGAGTTTAAAAACAAGGAAGTTAGGGGGGGTTCAAGTTTTCACACTTCTTTTTCTTGGCGAGGTTTTGCTTTTTTGTATAAATATAATATAATAAACCTAGATAAAACAAAGTTTTCTGTTTAAGATTGCTGTTAATAAGGAGAAAAAATGGGAGCAGGTAAAGGAAAAAAGCAATATCCCTATTATCGTAAATATCTATTATTTTTTCTGTTTGTCTTCGTCTTGGCTGGTTTAGTTTTCCTCTATGTAAAAGGGAATTCATCAGATAGCAAGCAAGTCAAGATAGGAGCGACCTATATGACGATGAACAATGATTTTTATAAAACCTTAAATGCTGAAATTGAGAAAAAAACCAATCAACAAGGAAGTCGACTTTATGTGCGGGACCCAGAATTAGACGAAGACAAGCAAAGTCAGCAGATTGATTATTTTGTTCAAGAAAGAGTAAATGTGATTGTTATAAACCCAGTTAAGAGTGACAGTCCAAAGATTCTGACTTCTTTAAATAAAGCCAGAAAAGCGGGAATCAAGATTATTGTTGTGGATGCACCTGTTAGCAAAGATGCTAAAGTTGATACTACTATTGTGTCAGACAATTATCAAGCCGGTGTGTTGATAGCAAACGATATGATGAAACGATTGTCAAGTGCGAAGATTTTACTATTGGAACATCATAACGCTGTGTCTGCGATGGATCGGATTCAAGGATTTTTAGATACGATTAAAGGGCATCCTGCTTATCAGGTGGTTTCTAAGCGGGAAACATTGGGGCAGACGGAAGAAAGTATGCCTCAAGTAAAAAAAGCATTGAACGAAGGAATGCAATTTAATGTGGTCATGTCTTTAAATGATCGTGCTGCAATCGGAGCTCTCGCAGCCATAAAAGATCAAGGTGTGACAGACAAGATTGCAATTTATGGCGTAGATGGCTCGCCTGATATTAAGAATTTCCTTGCCAACACCAATGATATTCAAGGAACGGTTGCCCAGTCTCCGATTCAAATGGGCAGAAAGGTGACAGAAGTGATTGAGCGCATGATGAAGCATCAATCTTACAAAAAGGAGTACCTGATTCCTGTTCATTTGGTGAATAAAGATAACATTGGGCAATATACAATTACAGGGTGGCAATAATGAGACAAAATAGAAGTATCTTTTATAGCAAAATTGCTTTGATGGTCATCAATTTTATTGCCATTGTTTATAATGCCTCTATTTATCTTTTTGCAACGAATTATGTAGTGGCAAAAGGATATGCTCATTCACTGTTAGGACGTTTAGATGCTATACCAGGATCGCCGAGTTTTAGCTTTTGGATGTCTATTGCTTTTTATGCTTGCTTATTGTTGGTTTTTTATTACCGTGAGAAGCATCCAAATCAGCTATCCGTTTATGATAAAGTAACTATTATTGAGATTTTGCTGATGTTAGTTATCTTTTCTGTCTTGCATTCTTCTTATAATGGTCTGATTCTCTTAGTTTTTGCAGATATTTTTTATGGTTCCAAAGAATTTAACACCTCAAAAGATCGGAAATACTGGTTTTCCTTTATCATTTTGAGTTTTACCATGTTACTCTTATCCAACTATGATTTAATGTCGCTTTTTGTTAAATTGCCTTCGTTAGATACTTATATTCGCTTTTGTCCAGAATCGATTCGCATGGCCCTCCTTTTTGGAAAGAATTTTCTCTTTTCACTGAATCTAGTTGTCTTTATGATTTCTTTGCTCTTTTATATTTTATCTGCAATGACCGAAAAGCACCATATTGAAGAAGAACTGCGGATGGCGGCACAAGCCAATCGCGAGTTGAATAGTTATTTAGCCTTATCTGAAAAAATTGCGGAAGACCGTGAAAGAAAACGAATCGCTAGAGAAATTCATGATACATTAGGGCATGCTTTGACAGGAATTTCAGCTGGGATTGATGCGGTTAAAGTACTGGTGGATATTGACAAAAATCGTGCTAAGGAGCAGTTGGAAAATGTTTCTGTGGTTGTGCGAGACGGTATCCGCGATGTGCGAGGCTCGCTCAATAAAATGCGTCCCGGCGCTCTAGAAAACAATAGTTTAAAAGAAGCGCTGCTCAAAATTATTCGAGAGTACGAAGCCATTTCTAATTTGGAAATTCATTTTCGCTATGAATGGGCCACAATTGATTTGGATGTTGCAAAAGAAGATATTGTCTTTCGGGTGATTCAAGAGTCCATTACCAATTCGGTACGGCATGGGCATGCCAAAACGGTTTGGATTGAGTTATTAGAAGAAGAGAATTATATCATGACCATTCAAGACGATGGAGTCGGCTTTGATGAGCTTTACTATGGTTATGGTCTCAAACAAATGCAGGAGCGTTTGGCGATTATTGGTGGGAATGTTCATTTTGAAAATCGCAACGGTTTCTATACTCATATTGAAATTCCGAAAATAGGAGGAAAAAATGATTAAAGTTTTAATAGCAGATGATCAAGCCTTGATTCGTGAGTCTTTACAGATTATTTTATCAGCTCATGCAGATATTGAAGTGGTAGGAACAGTCGGTGACGGCAAGGAAGTGCTCGAAAAACTTCACCATGTACATCCAGATGTGATTTTGATGGACATTCGAATGCCTGTTATGGACGGTGTTCTCTGTACAAAGGCAGTCAAAGAACACTATCCAGATATCAAAATTATTATTCTAACAACTTTCGATGACGATGATTTCATTTTTTCAGCATTGAAATACGGAGCTTCTGGTTACATTTTAAAAGGAGTTTCTACTGAAGAATTGTATCAAGCTATTCAAACGGTTCACAAAGGTGGTGCTATGATTAACCCTAACATTGCTACCAAAGTGTTTAAAATCTTTTCACAAATGGCACAGTCCAATTTTGCTATTTCTGTTGCCGAAGAAAATGTAGAAGATATGAGTCAGACTGAGTGGAAGATTATCCAACAAATTGGTTTTGGAGTTTCAAACAAGGAAATTGCAGCGAAGTTGTTCTTGTCTGAAGGGACAGTGCGGAATTACTTGTCAGGTATTCTGACGAAATTAAATTTGCGAGATCGCACGCAATTAGCTATTTGGGCTGTGCAGACAGGTGTTACCCAACGTGATTTTAGTAAGGACAATGACAAATGAAGTGGCGGATGAGGTATTTGACGATGTTCATCTCGGCTCTCCTTTTAGTGACCCTTAGCTTTGTTTTATGGACTTCCAATCAAAAAAAGATTTTGCGAATTGGAGTGTATGCAGGCAGTAGCTGGGACGTTCCGAATAGTCGTGAGAATAGAGTGTTAGACAATATTATTCGCCAATTTGAAAAGTCATATCCAAACGTCAAAGTCGTCTATGAGAGCGGTATTCCTAAAAAAGACTATGACAATTGGCTAGCAGAAAAGATTCTAAAAGGTGAGCAGGCAGATGTATTTATGGTGCCTGAAAATGATTTTTCTATGTTAGCGGCTTCTGGGGCTTTTAAATCCTTGGATTCTTTGATTAGTAAGGAAGAGGCTGCAGCTTACTATCCAGTTGCTTATCAAGCTGGGCAATATCAGGGACACAGTTATGCTTTACCGATTGAAAGCAATCCTATCATGATGTGTGTCAATAAGGATTTGCTGGAAAAAGAAGGCATTTCGATTCCTGATTCCAATTGGACTTTAGAAGACTTATATGCAATTTGTCAAAAAGTCACAAAGGATACAAATGGTGACGGTTTGATTGACCAGTATGGCATTACGGATTATACTTGGAAACAGGCTCTGGTAGCTTATAATGGGCATTTGAGAAATCAAAGTGGTGTCAATGTTGATAGTGTAGAAATGCATCAAGCACTCTCTTTTATCAGTAAATTGGATTCATTAAATCAACGGTACAAGGTAACGTCAAATGATTTTGATGAAGGTAAGGTAGCCTTTTATCCCATGAGTTTGGCTCAATATCGAACCTATAAACCCTATCCCTACCATGTGGCAAAATATTCTAGATTTTCTTGGACCTGCATTCCTATGCCAGCCGCTAAAGCGGGCATTCCTGCGACCCAAGTGAAAACGTCTCTTTTTGCTATGTCTTCAAAGACAAAACAGGATAAATTAGCTTGGGAGTTTATGAAATTGCTGTGTCAAAATCAAAAAAATCAGCAAGAACTATTTGCAAAATCACAAGGGACCTCTGTCTTGACATCAGTTGTCAAAAGCAGTCAGACGAAAAAGATTTTACAGGCAGATGATTTTGGGTTGGATTCATTGACATCGCAACGACTGGATCATATGATGAAGCATTCGGTGTTAGATATTAGCAGAGACTTAGATTATCATTCTTTGGAACGACTGGATTATTTACTGGGAAATGCTCTCAAAAACAATGAAATAGACAGTATCTTACCAAGTATTCAAAGGGAAATGGAAGAAACAGGCAAATAGAGATTTAACGAAGAATAAATATCAAAATAGTCAGATGAGAGATTTAGCTCAAAGCTGGCTATTTTTCTTTTTGAAAAACTATATGACATTTGTCATATTTTAACTAACAAATGTCATCTTTACAAAGTGACATTTGACAATGTGAAACCGGTTCCATATTTAGTAAAATAAAGACAGAAATGAAGGAGGAAAGAACATGAAATATCTAGTACTAGTCAGTCATGGTGGACTAGCAGAAGGTGTGCAAAGCTCATTGAAGATGTTTGCTGGTGATAAGACCGACCAAGTCATTGCAGTAGGTCTAAAAGAAGGCAAGTCTGTTGATGATTTCGCTCTTGATTTTCGTCAAGCGTTAGCAAATCTGGGAACAGAAGATACGGTTTTGGTGTTGGCAGACATTGTCGGAGGAAGCCCTTTGACGACAGCTTGCAACGTTTTGTCAGAACTTGGCAAGTTAAACACGGCAGTCGTACTTGGTGGTCTCAATTTGACAATGGCACTCACAGGCTTAGTAATGAAAGATATGTTGGAAGGAAAAGGCTTGGCACAAGCCATTCTCTCAGAAGCATCCGCAGCTCTGCAAGAATTTGATGTGATTGCTAGTGATGAAGATGACGAAGATGACATTTAAGAAGAAATAAAAGGAGATTTATCATGACAATTTCATTTGTACGTATTGATGACCGTATGATTCACGGTCAAACAGTAACTCGTTGGGCAAAAGAATATCCTTGTGACGGCTTGGTTGCTGTCAATAATGCTGCAGCAGGAAATGCAGTTTTGAAACAAGCCTACAAAGCAGCTTCTGATAAAAAAACATTCGTTTGGACAAAAGAAGCATGGAAAGAAAAATCACAAAAGGTATTGGATTCCGATAGTCGCTATTTCTTGATTACTAAAAATCCAATTGACATGAAAGAAATACTAGTTGATCAAGGTTTTGTGCCTGGCGATATCAAAGAAATTATTGTTGGTCCAGCCAATGACCGTCCAGGAGCTATTAAATTAGGAAATAACCAATCCATCACACAAGAGGAAGCGGAAGCGCTTGAAGCGATTCAAAAAGCTGGCTATAAAGTGAAATTCCAACTCTTGCCAGATGTGTCTATTGGCTACTGGGACGATTTCAAATCTAAATTTGGTTTTTAAAAAAATATAATAAGCATTAAGGAGGCTTTATTATGACAATTTCGTGGTTTCAAGCCGCTTTACTAGGGTTATTTGCCTGTCTGTCATCTATGCCTGGTTTAGGTGGTACTTCCATTGGTAACTATACTCTTGGACGCCCACTTGTAGGTGGCTTAGTTTCAGGACTGATCCTAGGAGATGTGAAATTAGGTGTCATCTGTGGGGTTGCAATGCAGCTCGTTTATATCGCTTTGGTAACACCTGGTGGTACGGTTTCAGCTGACGTTCGTGCGGTTTCTTATATTGGGATTCCTCTGGCAATGGTTGCTATTCAATCACAAGGACTGTCACTTGACTCTGCAGATGCTGCTAACTTGGCTAAATCAATGGGAACACTCGTTGGTACAGTCGGTACAGTTCTTTTCTATGGTACAGCTACCATGAACTTGCTTTGGCAACATATTGGTTGGAAAGCTGTTGAAAAAGGTGAGTTTAAACGCTTATATGTAGTAGACTGGGGCTTCCCTTGGATTTCACACTTGGTATTCTCATTCTTGCCAACCCTCATTATGTGTAAATTAGGTGCAGATGCAGTTACGGCTTTAAAAACGGCACTTCCATTGGATGGTATTCCAATGAAAACCCTCTTTACAGTCGGTTCTCTCCTTCCATGTGTCGGAATTGCAATCCTCTTGAAACAAATTGTTGAAAAAGCTGTCGATTTCATTCCATTCTTTGTTGGATTTACATTAGCAGCTTCATTAGGACTTAACCTTGTATCTTGTGCAGTCATTTCATTGATTTTCGCAGTATTATTCTATGAAATTCAAATGGCTAAAAATGTAAGAGCACAAGCAGCCGCAAGTGCAAGTTTTGATGATGACGACGATGAGGAGGATATTTAAAATGGTTAAATTAACGAAAAAAACATTAGGAAAATCTTTCCATCATTGGTATTATGGGAACTTAACTTGCTTCTCACAAGAACATATGCAAACATTTGGTTACCTAGCTTCAATGCTGCCAATCGTGGAAGAATTATATCCTAAAAAAGAAGACCAAGCCAAAGCAATGCACACTTACACTGCATTCTTCAACACAGAACCTCAATTAGGTGCATTGATTGTAGGGATTACAGCGGGTTTAGAAGAAGCGCGTGCGAATGGGGCTGATGGAGTAGATGATGAAACAATCAACGGTCTTCGTGCTGGTCTGATGGGACCTGTTGCAGGAATTGGTGATTCACTGATTGTTGGTACCTTGATTCCGATTATACTAGGTATTGCTCTCGGTTTGTCAAATGGTGGTTCGCCACTTGGTGCGATTTTCTATATCGTGGTTTGGAACTTGCTCGCCTACTTTGGTATGAAATTCGCCTACTTTAAAGGGTACGAACTAGGAGATAAAGCGGTTGAATTTCTTGTAGGCCCTCAAGGACAAGCTATCCGTAAGTCTGTGTCTATCATTGGTGGTATGGTCATCGGTGCTGTTGCAGCGACATGGGTACCTGTTAAGACAGCTTTCAAATTGAAAGACTCTTCAGGAAAGGCTTTCTTGGTACTGCAAGATCAATTAGATGGTGTTTATCCAGGTCTATTGACAGCTTTGTTTATCGTCTTTTGCTGGTGGTTGATGGCGAAGAAAAACTTTTCACCAATCAAAGTAATGTTGCTTCTTGTTGTAGTAGCCTTCCTTGGTGTATTGGTTGGATTCTTCAACCCAGGATTGAAATACTAAAAATAGGAGAAAATTATGACAGAACAAGAATTGATTCAAGGATATGAAACGGAAATTCAATATCAAAAACACATGATTGAAAATCTCGGACGTTGGTTTAGTCTCTTCTTTACCATTGCTAGTATCGGTCTTGTTCTGGTCTATTTTTTCCATCAAATCAATCTCATTGCCTTTGTTCTTGGAATAATCCTAGCAGTGTTGGGAATATTAGCCATGCTCGTTTTTGGCTATGGTATTTATAAAGGACGATTGAATCTCAAAAAAGTCATTGATGATTTTGAAGAAAAATTAAGATTGGTTCGATAAAAATTTATTTGCTTTCCCCCTAAAAACTTTGTCGTTTGACAGAGTTTTTTTCTTGACTATTTCTGACCAAGTGATACAATAGAAAATGTAAATATTAGCACTCGCACTAATGGAGTGCTAAAACAAGATATTGGAGGTAAACAAATGCTTAAACCATTAGGTGACCGTGTGGTCTTAAAAATAGAAGAAAAAGAACAGAAAGTTGGTGGTTTTGTCATTGCAGGTGCAGGGCAAGACGCCACAAAGACGGCAAAAGTTGTGGCTGTCGGGGAAGGGATTCGTACACTCAACGGTGAACTCGTTGCTCCAAGCGTAAAAGCTGGTGATACCGTTCTCGTTGAAAGCCACGCGGGAATTGATGTTAAAGACGGCGAAGAAAAGTACCTCGTTGTCAATGAAGCAAATATTCTAGCGATTGTTGAATAAATAAAAATTTATAGAAAGAGGAATTGTAAAAATGGCAAAAGATATTAAATTTTCAGCGGATGCAAGAAGCGCCATGGTGCGTGGTGTTGATATTTTGGCAGATACCGTTAAAGTAACCTTAGGCCCTAAAGGGCGCAATGTCGTTCTTGAAAAATCATTTGGCTCACCACTCATCACAAATGACGGTGTCACCATTGCAAAAGAAATTGAACTCGAAGATCATTTTGAAAATATGGGAGCTAAGTTGGTGTCAGAAGTTGCATCAAAAACCAATGATATCGCTGGTGACGGAACAACTACTGCGACTGTGTTGACCCAAGCAATTGTCCGCGAAGGGATTAAAAATGTAACGGCTGGTGCAAACCCAATTGGCATTCGTCGTGGTATTGAAACAGCTGTTGCAACAGCTGTTGAAGCCTTAAAAGCAAACTCTGTTCCGGTTTCTAATAAAGAAGCCATTGCGCAAGTTGCAGCTGTCTCATCACGTTCTGAAAAAGTCGGAGAATACATTTCTGAAGCCATGGAAAAAGTTGGCAACGACGGTGTCATCACTATTGAAGAATCAAAAGGAATGGAAACAGAGCTAGATGTTGTTGAAGGTATGCAGTTTGACCGTGGCTATCTTTCTCAATACATGGTAACAGATAATGAAAAAATGGTTGCTGATTTAGATAATCCATATATCTTGATTACAGATAAGAAGATTTCCAATATCCAAGAAATTCTTCCTTTGTTGGAAAATATTTTGAAAACAAGCCGTCCGCTTTTGATTATCGCAGATGATGTAGACGGTGAAGCTCTTCCAACTCTTGTGTTGAATAAAATCCGCGGTACTTTCAATGTAGTCGCTGTGAAGGCACCAGGATTTGGGGATCGTCGTAAAGCGATGCTAGAAGATATTGCTATCTTGACTGGCGGTACAGTGATTACAGAAGACCTTGGTCTGGAGTTGAAAGATGCAACCATTGAAGCACTTGGTCAAGCCTCAAAAGTGACTGTCGACAAAGATAGCACTGTTATCGTTGAAGGATCTGGTGATGCAGAAGCGATTGCCAACCGTGTGGCTGTCATTAAGTCACAAATCGAAAGTTCTACATCTGACTTTGACCGTGAAAAGCTCCAAGAACGCTTAGCGAAATTGTCAGGTGGTGTGGCTGTCATCAAAGTTGGTGCTGCAACAGAAACAGAACTCAAAGAAATGAAACTCCGTATTGAAGATGCCCTCAATGCAACTCGTGCAGCTGTCGAAGAAGGGATTGTTTCAGGTGGTGGAACAGCCTTTGTCAATGTTTTAAGTGCCGTTGAAGCACTAGACTTGTCAGGTGACGAAGCAACTGGTCGCAACATCGTTCTTCGAGCATTGGAAGAACCTGTTCGTCAAATCGCTCTAAATGCAGGATTTGAAGGTTCTATCGTCATTGACCGCTTGAAAAATTCGGAAGCAGGGACTGGTTTCAATGCTGCTACCGGTGAATGGGTGAATATGATTGATGCAGGAATTATTGACCCAGTCAAGGTTACTCGTTCTGCTCTTCAAAATGCAGCTTCAGTAGCGAGCCTCATCTTAACAACTGAAGCAGTTGTTGCTAACCAACCAGAACCAGCTAGCCCCGCTCCAGCAATGGATCCAAGTATGATGGGCGGCATGATGTAGTTTAAGAAATACCGTTCTTAATCATGTTCAATTTTGTACAAGATTACTTTTATATTAAAGTGTAAGCGTGTCCTCAAGGATATTAAAAAGAGAAGTGGTGATGGATTCAATAAATCCAAGCTCGCTTCCCTTTTTATTATTTTTTAGTTTGGGCACATAAGGTAGGTACAGAGAAGACAAACGAAACAGAATGATTGTTCATTGAATATTAGAGATTTATTCTCTCTTGCTGAATAAATTCGTGTTGCCTGAGAATGATATTCTATTCTGTCTATTTGTCACTACTCTCTTTCTGTGGTAAAATAGTGATACATTTCTAAGGAGAAAACGATGATTGATGTTGAAGCCATTCTGAGCAAGATGAATCCCAATCAAAAGATCAATTACGACCGCGTGATGCAAAAAATGGTCAAAGTTTGGGAGGCGGACCAGAAGCGTCCTACGGTTTTAATGCACACCTGCTGTGCGCCTTGCTCCACTTATACGCTGGAGTATTTGACCCAGTATGCGGACGTGACGGTTTATTTTGCTAATTCAAATATTCATCCCAAAGCTGAATACCAGCGCCGTGCCTATGTTGCCCAAAAATTTGTTCACGATTTTAATGAAAATACTGGTAATCATGTTCAATATTTAGAAGCCCCCTATGAGCCACAAGAATTTTTCCGAACAGTACACGGTTTGGAAGAAGAGCCGGAAGGTGGCGATCGTTGTAAAGTTTGCTATGATTATCGCTTGGATAAGACAGCGCAAGTGGCGGTTGATTTGGGATTTGATTATTTTGGAAGCGCCTTGACAATCAGCCCTCATAAAAATTCGCAGACGATCAATAGCGTTGGAATTGAAGTGCAGAAAGTTTACGCAACGCAGTATCTTCCTAGTGATTTCAAGAAAAATCAAGGCTATAAGCGCTCGGTCGAAATGTGCGAGGAGTACGACATTTACCGCCAATGCTATTGTGGTTGTGTATTTGCAGCACAAGCGCAAGGAATTGACCTCATTCAGATTAAAAAAGATGCGACAGCTTTTTTGAAAGGGAAAGATTTAGAAAAAGATTATTCGCATATTAAATTTACTGTCACGAATGGAGAATCCTAAAAATAACGCTTGTATTGGAGCTAATTGTGCTTCTTTGTACAAGGTTATTTTTGTTTATACATTTAGAAGTTTTATATCTTGACGTCATCAATATATTGTGTTATCATCTTCTTTGGCACAATATATGGTGGTTTGGCTGAGGCTGATAACCTGATATTGGATAGATTTGGGAGGTGCAGGAAGATAGTGATTATTTTAGCGGGCATGATTGGGGTAGGAAAGACGACCTACACTTATCGATTAGCCGAGGAATTAGGAACACAGCCTTTTTTTGAGCCTGTAGAAGAAAATCCTATTTTGGATAAGTATTATGAAGACCCTGATAAGTATGGTTTTGCTTTGCAGATTTATTTTCTAAATAAACGCTTTAAAATGATCAAAGCGGCTTATCATGATGACAACAATATTCTAGATCGTTCTATTTATGAAGACGCTTTGTTTACTTATATCAATACACTCAAGGGAAGTATCAGTGAGCAAGAGTATGATATCTACTTGGAACTTTTGGACAATATGATGGAAGAAATCCAAGGTCTGCCTAAGAAAGCGCCAGATTTGTTGATTTATTTAGACGGTAGCTTCGATCACATTATGGACAATATCAAAAAACGTGGTCGCGATTATGAGCAACCAAATGAAGAAAATGGACTCGCTGACTACTATCAACTGCTTTACAAGCATTATCAAAATTGGTATGAGGATTACAATTACAGTCCTAAAATGAGAATTGCAACAGATAATTTGGATATTGCAGATCCAAATGATTGGAATCAAGTCTACCAACAAATTCAAGAAAAAATGAGAACAATTGGGCTTGAGAAATAAATTCAATCAAGAAAGTCTCGAAATCACTTCGAGATTTTTGTATATATAAATAAAAAGGGAGATAGATGATAACGGATAGACAAGCGAAAATTCTTCAAGAAGCAAGAGATTTTGTTTATGCTGAATTGAAAGACGAGATGAGTGGGCATGACTGGTGGCATATTGTGCGTGTCACAAACAATGCTGTAGAAATTGCCAAACAAGAACAAGCAGATGTTTTTATTTGTGAGCTAGCTGCCTTGCTGCATGATATAGCTGACGGGAAATTAAATGAGAATGAAGGGGTGGGCTTGCAAAAGGTCAAGCAATGGCTACAGAATCATCAGGCTTCAGATGAGGAAACAGCTCATGTACTGGAGATTATTGCAACGATGTCATTTAAAGGTGGTCATCAAGAGAAGAATGTCAGCACTTTGGAGGGGAAAATTGTTCAAGACGCCGACCGTTTAGATGCGATTGGAGCGATTGGAATAGCGCGAGCTATGGCTTATTCTGGATATACGGGCAGACCCATTCATGACCCTGCCTTGCGACCACGAGAAGATATGACGATAGAAGAATATCGAAGCAATCAAGGAACAGCAATTCTACATTTTTATGAAAAGTTGTTGAAGTTAAAAGATTTGATGAATACAGACTATGCTAAGCAAATAGCAATAGGTCGCCATCACTTTTTGGAAGAATACTTAGAGCAATTCTACGCAGAATGGGATGCGAAAAAGTGATAATTAAAGAGACGAAAAAGCTGAGAATATGATTTCCCAGCTTTTTTGAATGCGATAGAAATAGCAACTAGATTATTTACGAAAGGCATCAATAATGTAGGTGAAGCCAGCAACTAAAAATGCAAAGGCAACGACATAAACGATAAAGACACTTGTAGCTACTGGATTGAACAGAATCACTAGACCTAGTAAAAATGCAAGCAAGGCTATCTATATGATATGGCTACCAATAATAGGGAAAATCAATCCCAGACGATTGCCTTTAAAGAAAGCAATAATGGCTTCTACAATTAACCAAATTCCTAAAATGGTTGGGATGACGACTGGCAAGGTCACAAAGCCATAAGCAACGAGGTAAAGAGCTAAGAGAAGATTAACAAACCCTTGGAAAAGATAAACAGGTGAGCGAAGCTCTTTTGGTACAGAGAAATAGCCTAAAATAGTTGCTATAGAAGCAACCAGTAAACCAAATGCAATCCACCAGCTGTAAGCAACAAGATTAGCTGCTGGGTTTGTAAATAGAAAAAGTGCTAAAAGGACAAAAACAACTCCTGCAAGGAATAGCAATAAACGATTAGAAAATTTCATTTCAATACCCCCCTATATAGTATAGTTTGAGGATGAAAGCATTTTAACTTTTTTGATGGGAGATGTCAAGAAAGGGAATAGATAGTTTGAGAATTTTAGTATGGCTTTTTGTGGAACAAAAAAGGCTGTTTTATTATTTTTTGTAACTATAACAAGGTTAGAAGATTATAAGTGAGAACAACAAAAAAGCCTATCATATAGGCTTTCTACTTAAATTTTATTATGCCCCCTACAGGGCTCGAACCTGTGACCCATGGATTAAGAGTCCACTGCTCTACCAACTGAGCTAAGGAGGCAACAGAAAAAGCTGTATTGGTGCCGGACCTTCACGATTTGTATTGAACCCGCACAATTAAGCAGGTGGGCAACTCGCTCTAACTGAAGCTGCTTCCGCGTGAAACGGCCTGCAAGCTGTTAGAAGTCTTTTGTTTCCCTAATAATACAAAAAATAGTCGGTCAACACTTAAGTGTGAAGTCGTACACCACAGCGTTTCTATAATTATGATACCACAATTTTTGAAAAATTCAAGAGGAAAAATTGATTTTTTGCAAACGATACCATGATTTTTTAGTTATTTTTTAGTTGATCAATCTTATTTTTAGTCATGCCAAGGGCTCGTTCGTACTTGCCGTTTTCGTTCGGAGTGAAATAATCGGCATTTTTTATTTTTTCAGGAAGATAGTCTTGCTGAACCCAATTACCAGGGTAGTTATGCGGATATTTGTAATCCTGAGCATTTCCCAGCTCCTTGCTGCCAGCGTAATGACCGTCTCGTAGATGGCGAGGGATAGGCAAGTTCCCATTTTGTCGCAAATCAGAAAGAGCTTTATCTATAGCTACTATGGCAGAATTAGACTTAGGAGAAAGCGCTAGGTCAATGACAATATTGGCAATGAGGATGCGAGCTCCGGGGAAGCCGATTTTCTGAGCGGCTTCAAGTGCAGTCGCTGTATGAATCTGAGCGTCGGGATTTGCCAGACCAATGTCTTCATAAGCAATGACCGTCAGACGTCGTGCGAGACTGGAAAGGTCTCCAGCTTCAATCAAGCGAGCTGCATAATGGAGACTGGCATTAACATCAGACCCACGGATAGACTTTTGTAGGGCGGATAGGACATCATAGTGACCGTCTCCGTCCTTGTCCATAGTGATGTAGCTCTTTTGCAGACTGTTTTCCATAATATCCAGAGTGATATGGCGAACGCCTGAATTATCCGCTGAGGTAGAGAGGGCTGCTAAATCTAGAGAGTTAAAGGCTGAGCGCAAGTCGCCATTCGTGGAAGTGGCAATAAAATCCAGTGCGTCGTCATCTAGCTGGACAGGAAAATCAAAACCTCGTTCGGTGTCCGTCAGGGCTGTTTGAATGGCTTGTTTAATATCGTCATTTGTCAGAGGCTCCAGCTCGAAAATCTGTACCCGGCTGCGAATGGCAGGAGTGACAGAGAAGAAAGGATTTTCTGTCGTGGCGCCAATCATGATGACCAGACCGTTTTCTAAGAGCGGTAGGAGGAAGTCTTGTTTGGTCTTATCCAAACGGTGAATCTCATCTAAAAGCAGCACCAAACCACCAGAGAATTTGGCTTCTTCTGCAATCTCTTGCAGGCGCTTCTTACTATCAACGGTAGCATTAAAGGTCCGAAAAGCAAATTTGGTAGTTCCTGCAATGGCAGAGGCGATGGAAGTCTTGCCAATCCCTGGCGGACCATAGAGAATCATAGAAGACAGACGATTGGCTTCCACCATGCGACGAATAATTTTTCCTTCACCGACCAGATGTTTTTGACCGATGACCTGATCGATATTTTTAGGTCGCATGCGAATCGCTAAATTTTCTGGCATACATTTTCCTCCTTACTGGTATTCTTTTCAACTGTTCTGATTTATGTTACTATAGTTGTATCTATTTTAACACATTTTAAAGGATTAGAGAGAGGCTGGCTATGGCGAAGTATGGATTTTTGGATATATTAGATAAAGAAATGGAGAAAAGCTTTCCATTTGACTATGAAATCAATTGGGACAAGAAAAACCATGCAGTAGAGCTGTCATTTCTCTTAGAAGTGCAAAATGCAAATAGCATAGAACTTTTAGATATAGATGGGGAAAGTAGTGCAGAAGATATTTTCTTTGAAGAAAGCGTTCTCTTTTATAACCCTGCTAAGTCTCACTTTGAAATAGAGGATTATCTAACAGTTGTCCCTTATGAGCCAAAGAAAGGTTTGTCTCGTGAATTCCTGACCTACTTTGTGGACTTTTTGAAGCAGACGGCCGAAGAAGGGTTAGATGCTCTCATGGACTTTCTAGCAGATCCAGCGGTAGAAGACTTTGAAATTGTCTGGAATAATGAAGTTTTTGAAAAAGGCAGAGCAGGGCTGACGGAGACGGAATTTTATCCATATCCGAGGTACTAAAACACAAGGGTGTCCAAGAAGACGACTAATTGTACGGAGGAAGGTAAGAATGAGCGATATGACTGTTTTGCATCAAACGTTTGATTTCTCAGGCTGTAAAATTGCTTTGCTGTATGGCGATACAATTTTGACCATTTTAAGAGACGATATTCCGACAATTCCTTACCCGAATATGTGGGATTTTCCCGGCGGTGGGAGAGAAAAGGACGAGACGCCTTTTGAGTGCATCAAAAGAGAAGTCTTCGAGGAGCTGGGCATTGAACTCGTGGAGGATTCCATTACATGGGTCAAATGTTATCAGGGATTTGTTCATCCTGAGAAAGTTTCTGTTTTCATGGTGGCCTCTATCTGTCAAGAACTGATAGATCAGATTGTCTTTGGTGACGAAGGACAGGGCTACAAATTGGTAAATATAGAAGAATTATTAGCGGATGAAAACGTCATCCCGCAGTTGAAAAGTAGATTGGGAGATTATTTGGAGGTGCAGATATGATTCATATAGAACAAGCAGAAGCTACAGATTTAGAAACCATTATCAATATTCAACGTGCTAGTTTTAAAGCTGTCTACGAAAAATATCATGACCAGTATGACCCGTATCTGGAAGATAGGGAGCGGATTAAGTGGAAGTTGGTGGAACGTCCTAATAGTTTTTACTATTTTGTCAAAGACGAAGAGGAAATTGTTGGCTTTCTTCGCTTGCAGACCAACGATGCGCGAACAGAAGGTTGGCTTGGGACAGCTGCGATTTTACCTCAGTATCAGCGAAAAGGCTATGGTTATGAAGGGATTCACCTGCTTGAGAAAACATTTTCGACGATTACTCAGTGGGATTTATGTACGGTTTTCCAAGATGAGCCTATGGTCAAATTTTATGAAAAATGCGGCTATCATCAAACGCATACTGAACCAGAGCAAGAGGGCATGGATATGGTTTATATGACGAAGAGTATTAAAAGAAAGGAATGACATATGAACACTTGGCAAGAACTAACCATTACGGTCAGCCGTGAGGCGGAAGAAGCAGTCAGCAATATTCTGATTGATTTAGGCAGTCAAGGTGTGGCGATTGATGACAGTGCGGATTATCTGGGGGAAGCTGGTCCTTTTGGGGAGGTGTTGCCTCAGGTAGAGCAGCTGAATACGGTTGGCATTACGGCTTATTATCCAGAAACAGAGAATCTTGAAATGATTCGTCAGGAAGTGAAAGAGCGGTTGGCTCAGCTGAGGGATTTTGGTTTGGAGATTGGAAAAACTCAGCTAACCACTCAGCAGCTGACGGAGGAAGATTGGGCGGACAACTGGAAGAAATACTTTGAGCCAGCTCGCATTACCCATGACTTGACCATCGTGCCGTCATGGACGGACTATGAGGCTGGTCCGAGTGAGAAAGTCATCAAGCTGGATCCTGGCATGGCCTTTGGTACGGGCACTCACCCGACGACCAAGATGAGCCTCTTTGCTCTGGAGCAGGTCTTGCGGGGCGGAGAAACGGTGCTGGATGTAGGCACAGGAAGTGGTGTCCTCTCCATTGCTAGCTCTCTCTTGGGCGCTAAGGATCTCTATGCCTATGACTTGGACGATGTGGCTGTCCGTGTTGCTCAGGAAAATATTGCCTTGAATGCTGGGACTGAAAATATTCATGTGGCAGCTGGCGACCTTCTCAAAGGCGTTGACATCGAGGCGGATGTCATTGTAGCTAATATTCTGGCGGATATTTTGGTAAATCTGACGGACGATGCTTACCGTTTGCTTAAGGATGAGGGCTATCTGATTATGAGCGGGATTATCTCTGAGAAATGGAATCTGGTGCGGGAGTCGGCAGAAACTGCTGGATTTTTCCTTGAGACCCACATGATTCAGGGCGAGTGGAATGCCTGTGTCTTTAAGAAAACCAAGGAGATTTCAGGAGTGATAGGAGGCTAGATGCAGCAGTATTTTGTGAAGGGACAGGTTGAAAATCCTGTCATTATCAGAGATAAAGATACCCTTAAGCATATGTTTTCTGTCATGCGTTTGGTAGAAGATGATGAAGTGGTGCTGGTTTTTGAAGATGGCATTAAACGTCTAGCAAGAGTTGCGGATAGGGAGCGCCACGTGTTGAATCTGGTAGAAGCATTTCCAGATAACGCGGAGCTGCCGCTTCATGTGACGGTTGCTTCTGGCTTTCCCAAGGGAGACAAGCTGGAATGGGTGGCTCAGAAAACGACAGAACTGGGAGCAGCTGCTATCTGGGCTTTTCCAGCAGACTGGTCTGTAGCCAAGTGGGACGGTAAGAAATTAGCCAAAAAGGCAGAAAAACTTGAAAAGATTGTTTTGGGAGCAGCCGAGCAGAGCAAACGCAATCGGGTACCAGAAGTCCGACTTTTTGAGAAGAAAATTGACTTTTTAGATTGTTTGCGCCAGTTTGACCGCGTCATTGTAGCTTATGAGGAATCTGCCAAAGAGGGGGAGTCTGCTGCTTTAGTCAAGGCTGTGACAGGACTCGAAATAGGAAGTCGGATTTTATTTGTCTTTGGGCCAGAAGGCGGTCTGTCTCCAGCAGAAATTACTACATTGGAAGAAGCAGGAGCTATACTTGCAGGGCTAGGTCCACGTATCTTGCGGACAGAGACAGCTCCACTTTACGCATTAAGTGCAGTTAGTGTTTTGACAGAATTGATACAGTAGGAAAAAGTAGCTTTAATAGCTCTCATTTCTATTGTTCTTAACTCCTAACTTTGGTATAATATAAGCGAAATATCTAGTTTAGCTAGAAAGGATGGAAGCACGGAAACAAATCTGCTGGCTAGATTGCGAAAACCGCTTTTGCTTGGTAAGGAGAGGAGGTTCATCATATCTTTATCTACCTTATTTGAGCTGTTTATTGCTATTTTAGGTGTTGTATCAGCTTGCTATCTCATTTATGCTTATGTTGAATTTATCGGAGATATGCTACATGCAGAAAAGCATCACCTCTTCCATCACAACCCGCCTATATAAAGGCGGGCTTTTTCTAAACTTAGAGTAATTACTATTTACGGGGTATGGCTTATATGTAATCGCAGTTTGAAAAAAATCGGTCATTTCTCACAGAAGCTTTGCATTCTTCTGTGTTTCCTTGTTTTCATATTGCCTTAAAAGTGATAAAATGGTAGGAAGAACTGGAGAGAGAACATGCCAAAAGAAGTGAATTTAACAGGCGATCAAGTGGTCGCTCTTACTAGAAAGTATTTATCATCAGAAGATGTCACCTTGGTGCAAAAAGCTCTATTCTATGCGGTAGATCGGCATCGGGGGCAATTTCGCCAATCAGGTGAGCCATATATCATCCATCCGATTCAAGTGGCAGGGATTTTAGCTAAGCTAAAGTTGGATGCGGTCAGTGTCGCTTGCGGTTTTTTACATGATGTTGTAGAAGACACAGCTGCAACTTTGGACGATTTGGAAGGCGAATTTGGACATGATGTGCGCGTGATTGTCGATGGTGTGACCAAACTTGGTAAAGTCAAGTATATGTCTCACGAGGAACAGTTGGCTGAAAACCACCGCAAAATGCTAATGGCGATGTCCAAGGATATCCGTGTCATTTTGGTAAAACTAGCAGACCGTTTGCACAATATGAGAACACTTAAGCACCTGCGCAAAGACAAACAGGAACGCATCTCACGCGAAACCATGGAAATTTATGCTCCATTAGCTCATCGTTTGGGGATTTCGAGTGTTAAATGGGAATTGGAAGATTTAGCTTTTCGATATTTGAATCCGACAGAATTTTATAAGATTTCTCACCTGATGAAGGAAAAGCGTCGGGAACGTGAGGAATTAGTGGACGAAGTGGTTCATAAGATTGAAACCTATGCGTCTGAGCGTAATCTTCATGGGGAAATTTACGGTCGTCCAAAACATATTTATTCCATTTATCGGAAAATGCAGGACAAGAAAAAGCGTTTTGATGAAATTTATGACTTGATTGCTATTCGCTGCATTTTAGATACGCAAAGTGATGTGTATGCCATGCTGGGTTACATTCATGAACTTTGGCGACCAATGCCCGGACGTTTTAAAGATTATATTGCCAATCGTAAAGCGAACGGTTATCAGTCTATCCACACTACCGTTTATGGACCTAAAGGTCCGATTGAGTTTCAAATTCGGACGAAAGAGATGCACGAAGTGGCTGAATACGGGGTTGCCGCTCACTGGGCTTATAAAAAAGGCATTAAAGGTCAAGTTGATAGCAAAGAATCTGCGATTGGAATGAACTGGATCAAGGAGATGATGGAACTCCAAGACCAATCAAACGATGCGCAAGATTTTGTGGATTCTGTCAAAGAAAATTACCTGGCTGAGGAAATCTATGTTTTCACACCGGACGGAGCTGTCCGCTCGTTGCCAAAAGACTCTGGGCCGATTGATTTTGCATATGAAATCCATACCAAAGTTGGTGAAAAAGCGGTCGGTGCCAAGGTAAATGGTCGCATGGTGCCACTGACTACGAAGTTAAAAACAGGGGATCAGGTCGAGATTATCACCAGTTCCAATTCCTTTGGACCAAGCCGTGACTGGATAAATGTTGTAAAAACGAGCAAGGCACGGAATAAGATTCGTCAATTTTTCAAAAACCAAGACAAGGAATTGTCCATTTCTAAAGGGCGCGAACTTTTACAGGTACAATTTCAAGAACATGGCTGTGTAGCCAATAAATACATGGATAAAAAGCACATGGAAGAAGTCCTGCAAAAAACAAGCTACAAAACAGAAGAAGCTCTTTTTGCGGCAATTGGTTTTGGTGAGATTGGTGCGATTTCTATTTTTAATCGTTTGACAGAAAAAGAACGCCGTGAGGAAGAACGCGCTAAAGCGAGAGCTGAAGCAGAAGAGCTTGTCAAGGGCGGCGAAGTGAAACGGGAGAATAAAGAAACGCTGAAAGTCAAGCATGAGGGCGGCGTTATTATCCAAGGTGCGTCGGGGCTTTTGATACGGATTGCCAAATGCTGTAATCCAGTTCCTGGTGACGAGATTGTCGGGTACATTACCAAAGGTCGTGGGGTAGCAATTCACCGTAAGGACTGTATGAATCTGCGGGCGCAGGAAAATTATGAGCAGCGTTTGATTGATGTCGAATGGGAAGAAAATACCTCTACGAAAGAATATACAGCACACATTGATATTTATGGTTTGAATCGAGCAGGTCTTTTGAACGATGTGCTACAAGTCTTGTCCAATACAACCAAAAATATTTCTACTGTCAATGCACAGCCAACGAAGGATATGAAATTTGCAAACATCCATGTTTCTTTCGGAATCGCTAATTTATCTATGCTCACGACAGTTGTAGATAAGATTAAGAGCGTGCCAGAAGTTTATTCTGTCAAACGGACAAACGGCTAAGTGAGGACAACAGAGCGGAAATGTTTTGCTGGAATTGCGTTCTTGTAAATTTATTCACAAAATGTAACAGAAATTAGAAAGTTCAAAATGAAAATAGTGATTCAGCGTGTGAAGCGGGCTTCGGTATCGATTGATAGCAAACTTTACAATCAAATTCAGCAAGGACTGCTGTTGTTAGTCGGTGTTGCCCCAGATGATGATCAAGAAGATGTGGCGTATGCAGCGAGAAAAATTGCCAATATGCGGATTTTTTCAGATGATGAAGACAAGATGAACTTGTCCATTAAAGACGTAAAGGGAGAGATTCTTTCTATTTCTCAATTTACCCTTTACGCAGATACCAAAAAAGGGAATCGTCCTGCATTTACTGGCGCTGCGCAACCAGACTTGGCTAGTCAGTTATATGATGATTTTAACGAATTGCTAAGTCAAGATATACCTGTCAAAACAGGTGTTTTCGCAGCTGATATGCAGGTTGAGTTAGTCAATGACGGACCGGTGACGATTGTGTTAGATACGAAGAATCGTTGAGAAAATGATAAATAAAAACGAGTCTGGACAAAACTGTTCCAGACTTGTTTGCTTTCTAGGATAAAACTCAATACGCATTGAGCAGTCTCCAATGTGTTAATGTTATCAGTTGCGACTTCCTTTTATATTTTTTCCACATAAAGCTGTTGAGCGATAGCAGAGTTGACTTGCAGCTCTTTTCCATTGACCTTGAGCGCATACAGTTGAGCGTAAGGATCGTATTGCTCCAGTATCAGCGTATCTCCCAGATGTAAATCGTGTTTTTCCAAATATTTTAATAGTTCAAATTCATCGTGAACTCGTGCTAAACGATAGGTTCCAGCATTTTCGACTTGATCTAAAGTCAATTGGTATTTTTCGACCAATAATTCACCTTTTGCAGGAATGGTTCCGCCGTGGGGACAGGTTTCTGGGAAATTCAGCATTTTTTCTAAGCGCTCGACAAATAATTCTGAAACGGTGTGTTCTAAGACTTCCGCTTCTTCATGGATTTGATCAGTCGTATATCCCAAATCATGTACGAGAAAAGCCTCGATGAGTCGGTGCTTGCGATATAGCTCAGAAACAAGATGTAAACCAAGATCTGTCAGTAAATAACCACTTGTTTTATCTTTTACAATCAATTTTTCGGCTTTCATCTTTTTAATCATTTCTGTAACAGCTGGGGGAGATACCTGCATTTGGGCGGCAATTTCTTTATTTGTAATTTTTTGAGTATGCGTACCAATCTCATAAATACATTTGAGGTAATCTTCTTTGTTTGGGGTCATGTTGTCTTTTTACTCCTTATCTTACTAGTATATCAAAAATAACTTAAGAATACAGCCGATAACCGCTTGTTTCAGAGAATGTAAGGCTTATTATTCAAGAAGAATTTTAAGTAAAAAGGAACTGGCAATCAATTCCGGCTCCTTTTTCCATTTCTTATTTGCTAAGACCTTCTGAAATCTTATCTAAGTTCCATTTCATCATGTCATAGTAGCTATCGCCTTTTTCTCCTTTTTCAGCGACTGAGTCAGTGAAAATTTTAGCATAAATTGGAATTTTCGTATCTTTTGAAACGGTCTTCATTGGACGTTCATCGACACTACTTTCGACAAAGAGTGAAGGGACTTTTGTTTTACGAAGTTTTTCAACTAGTGTTTTGATTTGGTCTGGAGTTCCTTCTTCTTCGGTGTTGATTTCCCAAATGTAAGCAGAAGGCACGCCGTAGGCTTTAGAGAAGTATTTGAAGCAACCTTCGCTGGTAACAATCATTTTCTTGTCAGCAGGAATGTTGTTGAATTTTTCCTTTGCTTCCTTGTCTAATTTTTCTAATTTTGCAGTATAAGCTTTCAGATTCTTTTCATAAGTTTCTTTGTTTTTAGGATCTTTTTCAATCAAACGTTTTGCAATGTTTTTAGCATAGATAACTCCGTTTTCAAGATTGAGCCAAGCGTGTGGGTCTTCTTTTCCTTTTTCGCTTTGACCTTCAAGATAAATGACCTCAACACCGTCACTTACAGCATAGTAATCTTTGTTTTCAGTCTTTTTCGCATTTTTAACTAATTTTGTAAACCAAGCATTTCCACCTGTTTCAAGATTGATACCATTATAGAAGATTAAATCAGCATTAGAAGTTTTCTTGACATCGTCTGGTAATGGTTCGTATTCATGTGGGTCTTTTCCGACTGGAACAATGCTGTGCAGATTGATTTTATCACCAGCGATATTTTTTGTAATATCAGCAATGATAGAGTTGGTAGCAACAACATTCAATTTTGAATTCTTAGTAGATGTTCCTTTCTGACCAGCGCAGGCAAAGAGTCCTACAACAGCCAAAAACAGAACGGCGACAAAACCTAATTTTTTCATATAAGGTTCTCCTTTGATAAATTTAATACTAACTTTATTTTAGCTTGGGTTTGTTTTTAAGTTTGTTAAATCGTTGTTTTGGAGCGATAAAGAAACTAATGGCAAAGATAATGGCGGATGTCAGTACAATACTTGAGCCAGCCGCAACATTAAAGGTATAGCCAATGAAAAGTCCTAAGACAGATGCAATTGCCCCCAAGCTAGAAGACAAGATAATCATCGTTTTAAGACTGTTAGCGTAAAGATAAGCCGTAGCAGCAGGTGTAATCAGCATAGCAACAATCAAAATTGTTCCCACGCTTTGCATAGCTGTAACTGCAACCAGCGTCAAGAGAATCATTAAGAGATAATGATAAAGATTGACTGGCATCCCCATCGCTTTTGCCAGAAGTGGATCGAAAGATGTAATCAATAATTCTTTGAAGAATAGTCCAATAATAATTAGAACAGCGATTCCGACACCGATTGTAATCCACATATCAATGTCTTGCACAGCTAAGATATTTCCAAAAAGAATATGGAAAAGGTCGGTTGAACTATTAGCAACTCCAATCAAAATGACTCCAAGAGCTAAAAAGGAACTAAAAGTTATTCCAATGGCAGTATCACTTTTGATAATTGAATTTCCTTTAATATAAGTAATAATGACCGAAGCTAAAAGTCCAAAAACAATGGCTCCGATAAAGAAGTTGATTCCTAAAATAAAGGAGAGTGCAACTCCCGGCAAGACCGCATGTGAAATGGCATCGCCCATCAAAGACATGCCTCTTAGGATAATGAAGCAACCAACTGCTCCAGCAACAATCCCGATGACAATGGCTGTAATCAGCGCATTTTGTAGAAAATGGAAATTTTGTAGTCCATCAATAAATTCTGAAAACATATTAAAGACCTCCATTCACAAAAAGCTGAGAGCCATAGGCTTTTTTCAAGTTTTCTTCTGTGAAAGTTGATGAAGTTTCTCCAATGGCAATGAGTTCTTTATTCAAAATTAAAACTTGATCAAAGTAATGTGGGACTTTTCCTAAGTCATGGTGAACAATGAGAATCGTCTTTCCTTGTTCTTTTAGACTGCGTAGCGTTGTCATGATGATTTCTTCACTGATTGAATCAATTCCAACGAATGGTTCATCCAGAAAGATACAGTCAGCTTCTTGTACTAGACAGCGCGCAATCAAGACCCGTTGAAATTGCCCTCCTGACAATTGGCTGATTTGGCGTTCAGCATAATCCTCTAAGCCGACAATGCGTAACGCATTTGTCACCTTGTCCCAGTCTGTGCTTGTTAGTCTGTGGAAGAGTTTCACTTTTGGATACAGTCCAAGAGACACACACTCTTTCACTTTGATAGGGAAGTTGTAGTCAATGTGAACTTTTTGTTCCACATAAGCTACATGGCTAAGTACCTTTGAGAATTCTTTATCATCAAGATAAGTTTGTCCAACATGATCAATGATGCCCAACATTCCTTTTAAAAGGGTTGATTTACCAGCTCCGTTGGGACCAATAACTCCCATGATAGTTGGGCCTTGGATTTCCAAAGAAATCTGATTGAGAGCAAGCGTTTCCTGATAAGAGACACTTAAATTTTCGATACGTATCATTTTTATACACCCCTACCTTTAATATACCTTAAAATAAAAATTAAGTCAAGTTAATTTTTAGAATTTTTAAGAAAAATCAGAAGCAGGGTTTGCCAGAAAACTCCCTTTTGATAAAAGTTTGATTATTCAGAACTTTTTTGATAGGATTAAGGTAAAACAATGAAAGCGAGAACAAGATGACACGTTTACAAGATGATTTTTTTGATTATGTTAATGGTGAATGGGAAAAAACAGCAGTTATTCCTGATGATAAACCTATGACAGGTGGATTTATGGATTTGGATCAAGATATTGAAAAATTGATGCTGGCTACAACTGATAAATGGTTAGCAGGTCAAGATGTACCGGATGATTCAATCTTGCAAAATTTTGTGAAATACCACCGTTTGGTAGCAGATTTTGACGGACGGGAACAAGCAGGAGTTGCTCCGGCAATGCCGCTGGTAGAAGAATATAAAGCGCTTGGCTCTTTTAAGGAATTTGCAGATAAGATTGCTGAATATGAAATGGCTGGAAAGCCAAATTTCTTTACTTTTGATGTTGTTCCAGACTTTATGAATGCGCAAATGAATGTTCTCTGGGCTGATGCACCTGGAATCATTTTGCCAGATACAACCTACTATGAAGAAGGAAATGAAAAAGGTAAGGAATTGCTGGCAATCTGGCGGAAAATGCAGGAAGAACTGCTGCCTAAATTTGGCTTTTCGAAAGAAGAAACAAAAGATATTTTAGATAAATATCTGGAATTGGATGCTAAATTAGCCAAGTATGTCCTGTCAAATGAAGAAAGCTCAGAATATGTGAAATTATATCATCCTTATGATTGGGCAGATTTCACGAAGCTAGCTCCAGAATTGCCACTTGATGCGATTTTTACAGAGATTTTGGGACAAATCCCGAACAAGGTGATTGTTCCGCAAGAGCGCTTCTGGAAAGAGTTTGCGGCGGAATATTATTCAGAAAAGAATTGGGCTGCTATCCATGCAGGATTGAAATTGTTTGCGGCTGGAGCATGGACTTCTTTACTCACTGAAGAAATTCGTGTCCTTTCAGGGACCTATGCACGCGCTATCTCAGGTGTCCCAGAACCCCGTCCAAAAGAAAAGGCAGCTTACCAGCTAGCGCAAGGTCCGTATAACCAAGCACTTGGTCTTTGGTATGCGGGAGAAAAATTCTCACCTGAAGCAAAAGCAGATGTAGAGCACAAAGTTGCTGCTATGATTGATGTTTATAAGTCGCGTCTGGAAAAGGCGGATTGGCTCGCTAAGGAAACACGTGACAAAGCGATTGTCAAGCTCAATGTCATCACACCGCATATCGGCTATCCAGAGAAATTGCCAGAAACCTATGAGAAAAAAGTGATTGATGAGAATTTGAGCTTAGTTGAGAATGCTCGAAACTTAGCAAAAATTTCTATTGCGCATACATGGAGCAAGTGGAACAAGGAAGTGGATCGCAGTGAATGGCACATGCCAGCTCATATGGTCAATGCATATTATGACCCACAGCAAAATCAAATTGTGTTCCCAGCAGCTATTCTCCAAGCGCCATTTTATGATTTACATCAATCTTCATCAGCCAACTATGGCGGCATCGGTGCGGTGATTGCTCATGAAATTTCTCATGCCTTTGACTCAAATGGAGCTTCATTTGACGAACACGGAAGTTTGAACAATTGGTGGAAGCCAGAAGATTACGAGGCCTTCCAAGCACGTACTCAAAAGGTGATTGAGCAATTTGACGGACAGGATTCTTACGGTGCTAAAGTCAATGGGAAACTAACTGTTTCAGAAAATATTGCAGACCTTGGTGGTATTGCGGCAGCACTGGAAGCCGCTAAGAAAGAAGCAGACTTCTCTGCAGAAGAATTCTTTACTAATTTTGCTCGTATCTGGCGCATGAAAGCTCGTCCAGAATACATGCAAATGCTAGCCAGCGTGGACGTGCATGCTCCCGGAAAACTCCGGACAAATATTCAATTGCCAAACTTTGATGATTTCTTTACGACTTTTGATGTTAAAGAAGGTGATGGCATGTGGCGCAAACCAGAAGACCGCGTGATTATTTGGTAATGGCATCACTTTATTCAAAACCAGTTGGAATGGTCAGCTGGTTTTTTGTGTATTTAGCGTAGAGAGGCTGGCTAATTGATTTGTCTTATGAATAAATTTCACAAGGAAGGAAAGTTTTCATGGACTGCACAAATTAAAAAAACTGAAAATTTAATTTATTTCTCTGCTTGGGAGTGTTATAATGAATAAATATAGAACAGAATAAAGAATATGAGGAGAAAGTGATGACAGAAGAGCAAGAAAAAATATCGCGAGGCAGAAAGAAAGTGCTGATTGCTCGTTTGAAAGAACTGATCCAGCCTAAAATGAAACTGATTTATCTATCGGCTTTTTTAGCTTGGCTTCAATTCATCATGCGGATTTTGAGCTTTGCATTGATAGCAAAAGTTTTGTCGGATTTATATGAGGGAATACCATTGGATTTTTTGTCGGTTCTTTTTTGGCTATTTTTCTTTTCTTGTTTAGGTTTTGCGCTTTCGCTTCTGGCGAAAAATTTCCAAGGAGTAGCTTCGCAGTTTGCTCGCAACAAACTAAAATCAGCATTTTTTCAGGCTTTCGTAGATAAAGACGGAGAATTTCAGGATAGTAAGACGGCTGCAGATGTTTTGACGGTAGCGTCACAAGGAATTGACAGTTTGGATACGTATTATTCTTATTATCTCCCCTTAAATCTACGAACGTATTTGAATTGCTTGACAGTGTTGGTGATTGTGTTTTTTCTGTTCCCTGCTGGCGGTTTGATTTTTATTCTCTCGCTGCCTTTGATTCCTATGTCTATCATTCTCATGCAGAAGCGTTCGCGCAGGATTATGAATCGTTACTGGGCTTCTTATATGGACGTTGGCAATCTCTTTTTAGATGATCTTCAGGGGCTGAACACTCTTTATTCTTATCAGGCAGATGCAAAATATGAAAAGGAATTTGCAGCGCAGGCAGAGGATTTCCGTGATGCAACTATGGAACTTCTAGGATTTCAGCTGCAGTCAGTTGGCTACATGGATGCAGTCATGTACTTGGGGATTGGCGTGTCAGGATTCGTTGCAGCTTCCATGTTACAAGCAGGGCATTTATCACTGTTTGCTATGATTTACTTTGTTTTTATTGCGACTGAGTTTTTCACGCCGATTCGTGAAGCTGGTTATGGAATGCATTTAGTTATGATGAATACCAAAATGGCTGATCGAATTTTTGGGTTTTTGGATTCGATTGAAAAAGAAGCAAAAGAGGAACGGCAGGAATTGCCTCCTTTTAGTGAATTGACAGTTAATGGCTTGGATTTTGCTTTTGCGGATAGAAAATTATTTGAAAATCTAAGTTTTAAAATGAAACGAGGACAAATCTTAGCCATTGCAGGAGAAAGCGGCCGTGGGAAAACGACGTTAGCCAAGCTGTTGTTGGGGAAACGACAGGCGGACAGAGGTTCCATTTTCTTAGGAGAAAAAGAAATCGAAAGCCTATCCAAATCAACTATTTATCAGGAAGTCATGTATGTGTCAGCAAACAGTGTCCTTTTAAACGCATCCATTCTTGAGAATTTACAGTTGGCGGTAAATTGGTCGCGGGTTGAATTAGAGGACTGGCTGGCTGAAAAAGGAGTTTTAGCGTTTGTAAGAGATCTGCCTCAAGGTCTCGATACTCTTGTGGGGGAAAACGGCAGTCAATTGTCACCGGGGCAACGCCAGCAGATCATTTGTGTGCGAGCTATCTTGGCCAAGCGTTCACTCTATCTGTTTGATGAAGTGACATCCAGTGTAGATAAAGACAATGAAGTGGCTATCTATGATTTGCTAAATTTGGTAGCGCAAGACGCACTTGTCATTGAGATTACTCACAAGATGAAACAAGTCGCTAAAGCAAGTCAAGTTCTCTTTATAGGAAAAGAAAAAACGGTTTTGGGAACACCGACAGAAGTCTATGAACAGAGTGAAGAATACCGTCAATTGGCAAATACCCAGCAAGAGTTGGAGGAATTAACGTATGGAAACTAAAAAACGTTACACAACTCGTGTTATCCTCAGCAGACTTTTTCAGGTGATGAACCATTTGCTCCCTTTTATCGCTCTAGCGGTTTTCTTTGCGGTACTGGGCTTTGTCACAACGGTGGCAATTCCAACTCTTGTGATTGTATCAGGTTTTCATGCTTTGAATGGTCAGCAGCCTGCTTGGTGGAGTCTGATTTTACTGATTGGACTAGCCCTAGCTCGGGGCGCCTTTCGTTATGGCGAGCATTATTTCGGGCATTTTGTTGCCTTCCATTCTCTAGCGGATTTACGTAAGCTCATTTTTGCGAAGCTACGTCGTTTGGCACCAGCAAAGTTGGATCGTCAGGACAGCGGCAAATTGCTCAAGATGATTGGTGAAGATATTGAAGCGCTGGAAATCTTTTTTGCACATACGATAGCTCCTATTTGTACAGGGTTCTTGACAGCTCTTTTGATGGGAATGTATTTTGCATATTTCTCGTTTTGGTTTGCTTTAGTGACTTTAATGACTTATGGGATTTTAGCTATTATTTTACCGAGAATGTTTGCTCTCGGTTTACAAGATATTTTGCAGAAGCAAAATCAGGAACGCTCGAATTATGTTTCTTTTTTCTTGGAAAGTCTGAAAGCGATGGGCGATTTGTCTCAATTTGGCAAGAGTCACGAACGATTTGCAGAATTGACGGGCAAAAGTCAGACTGTGAACCAGTTGGAAAGACAGGTTACTCAGAAACAATATCTACAGCAAACGGTAACCTTTTTGGTGGTGGGACTGTCTCTTACAAGCGTTGCTCTTTTTGCATTCTATCAAGTGGAAAATCATCAGTTATCTTGGCAGGGAGCGGTTCTCGTTTTAGTTGCTTTTTCTAGCTCTTTTGCTCCTTTTTTAGAATTAGGCCGCCTGCCTTTAGGATTTAAACGTGCTATGAATGCTGGTCGTACTGTTTTTGCTCTCTTAGATGAGGTAGAGCCCGTCCAAACTGGTCAGGAAATAGCTGTCACTTTAGACGATATTCTGATTGAGAATATGGATTTTGCTTACGACAATCATCAGCAAAAGCTGTTTAATAATTTCTCTGCACATTTTGAAAAAGGGAAGATTATTGGCTTGATTGGTAAGAGTGGTAGTGGTAAATCAACCCTGATGAAGCTCATTATGCGTTGGTATGACAGCAATGCTGGTTCAGTTTTTCTTACTGGTGTAAACTCCAGAGAAGTTAATCGTCAGCATTTGCAGGCTTCATTTGCCTATGTACCACAGATAGCTCAGCTTTTTCATCAATCTTTGAGAGAAAATCTCTTACTGGGGAGAAACGACATTAGTGATGAAAGTATCTGGAAGTTGGCAGAAAGATGCCGACTAAAAGAGTGCCTAGAAAGATTGCCGAATGGATTGGATACAATTATTGACGGTGAACGTGACTTTTCAGCTGGAGAAAGACAGTGTTTAGAGCTTATGCGGGCACTCTTGAAAAAGGCGGATTGTTATATCTTTGATGAGCCGACTAGCAATCTTGATTCGCTCAACGAAGCGGCGTTTCTATCTATTGTAAAAGAAGAATGCCAAGGAATGATTTTTATGATTTCACACCGTACGTCAACAGTGGCATTTGCAGGTGAAATCTATGAATTGGACGCATCGCTGTTAAAACGACTGCAATAAAAAGGGTAGAATAAATGCTAGGCTTCATATTTTAGGATTTTCCATTTAGCTATGGAGTTAAAACTTCTCAATAAAATGAGCTAGAAAACAAATCCAGTTAGTAAAGTATTCTTTTTTGATTATGTTTCCTCTTTCCCTAATTATGCCTTTTAAAATCGCCTAAAAATGGTATAATAATAACATCACAAAATTGGAGTGAATCAATGACTTTTTATAATCACAAATCAATTGAAAAAAAATGGCAACATTATTGGGCTGAAAATCATACCTTCAAGACAGGAACAGATGCTGACAAACCAAACTTTTATGCGCTGGATATGTTTCCTTACCCATCTGGAGCAGGTCTACACGTAGGACACCCAGAAGGCTACACGGCGACTGATATTCTCAGCCGTTTCAAACGTGCTCAAGGCTACAACGTTCTTCACCCAATGGGCTGGGATGCTTTTGGGCTTCCTGCTGAGCAATACGCGATGGACACAGGAAATGACCCAGCTGAGTTTACGGCAGAAAATATTGCCAATTTCAAACGCCAAATCAATGCACTGGGCTTCTCTTATGACTGGGACCGTGAAGTGAATACAACGGATCCTAACTACTACAAATGGACTCAGTGGATTTTCACAAAATTATACGAAAAAGGCTTGGCATACGAAGCCGAAGTGCCAGTTAACTGGGTTGAAGAACTAGGTACAGCCATCGCCAACGAAGAAGTCCTTCCTGACGGGACATCTGAACGTGGTGGCTACCCGGTTGTCCGCAAACCCATGCGTCAATGGATGCTGAAAATCACAGCTTATGCTGAACGTCTGCTAGAAGATTTAGAAGACCTTGATTGGCCAGAGTCTATCAAGGACATGCAACGTAACTGGATTGGTAAATCAACTGGTGCTAATGTTACCTTTAAAATTAAGGGTACTGACAAAGATTTCAGCGTATTTACAACTCGTCCAGATACATTATTTGGTGCGACTTACGCTGTTTTAGCGCCTGAGCACCCACTTGTTGAAGCTATTACAACACCAGAACAAGCGCAAGCAGTTGCTGACTACAAACACCAAGCAAGCCTTAAATCTGACCTTGCTCGTACAGACCTTGCTAAAGAAAAAACAGGTGTTTGGACTGGTAGCTATGCCATTAACCCAGTAAATGGTAAAGAAATGCCAATCTGGATTGCTGATTATGTTCTTGTAAGCTACGGTACTGGTGCTATCATGGCGGTTCCTGCTCACGATACACGTGACTGGGAATTCGCAAAACAATTCGGTTTGGAAATTATTCCAGTTCTTGAAGGCGGAAATGTTGAAGAAGAAGCTTACACAGAAGACGGACTTCATATCAATTCTGGTTTCCTAGACGGTCTTGATAAAGCGCAAGCTATTGACAAAATGGTTGAATGGCTTGAAGCAGAAGGCGTTGGTAACAAGAAAGTGACTTACCGCTTGCGTGACTGGCTCTTCTCACGTCAACGTTATTGGGGTGAACCAATCCCAATCATCCATTGGGAAGACGGCACAACAACAGCTGTTCCAGAAGAGCAATTACCACTTGTATTGCCAGTAACCAAAGACATCAAACCTTCCGGTACAGGGGAATCCCCACTTGCTAACTTGACCGATTGGCTGGAAGTGACTCGTGAAGACGGGGTGAAGGGCCGCCGTGAAACCAATACTATGCCTCAATGGGCTGGTTCCAGCTGGTATTATCTGCGCTATATTGATCCACACAACGATGAAAAGTTAGCAGATGAGGAATTGCTCAAGGCTTGGTTACCAGTTGATATTTACATCGGTGGTGCAGAACACGCTGTGCTTCACCTTCTTTACGCTCGTTTCTGGCATAAATTCCTTTATGATTTAGGTATCGTTCCAACCAAGGAACCATTCCAAAAGCTCTTTAACCAAGGGATGATTTTGGGAACAAGCTATCGTGACAGCAGAGGAGCTCTGATTGCCAGTGATAAAGTTGAAAAACGTGACGGTTCTTTCTTCAATATCGAAACAGGTGAAGAGCTGGAGCAAGCTCCGGCGAAGATGTCTAAATCACTTAAAAACGTTGTGAATCCTGATGATGTGGTTGACCGTTATGGTGCGGATACGCTGCGCGTGTACGAAATGTTCATGGGACCGCTTGATGCGTCAATCG
Source organism: Streptococcus atopicus (assembly GCF_049166725.1). NCBI lineage: Bacteria > Bacillati > Bacillota > Bacilli > Lactobacillales > Streptococcaceae > Streptococcus > Streptococcus atopicus. Next base: position 853 of record NZ_JBMHFC010000008.1, on the reverse strand, counting down.
CTTGGTCTGAAGAGGGTCTTGAAGGCTCGCGTAAATTCCTCGACCGCGTTTACCGCTTGCTGACTAGCAAGAAAATTGTGGCAGAAAACAGTGGTGCGCTTGATAAAGTCTACAACCAGACAGTCAAAGCTGTAACTGAGCAGATTGAAGAACTCAAGTTCAATACAGCCATTGCCCAGCTCATGGTCTTTGTTAATAGCGCCAACAAGGAAGACCGTCTCTATGTGGAATATGCAAAAGGCTTGATCCAACTCCTAGCTCCATTTGCACCGCACTTGGCAGAAGAACTTTGGCAAGGATTGACACAATCAGGCGAGTCTATTTCATACGTTCTTTGGCCAACCTGGGATGAAGCAAAACTCGTTGAAGACGAGATTGAAATTGTTCTCCAAATCAAGGGCAAAGTTCGTGCGAAACTCGTTGTAGCAAAAGATTCCAGCCGTGAAGAACTTGAAAAACTTGCTCTTGCCAACGAAAAAATCAAGTCAGAAATCGCTGGCAAAGAAATCATCAAGGTGATTGTAGTCCCTAACAAACTTGTTAATATTGTTGTTAAGTAATAGGTTCTGTTAGCCGTAACCCCAACCTTCAATAGCTTCTCAGGCTATTGAAGTCACCTAAATTGGCGAATATTGTTGCGAAATAAAAGAAAAATGAGGATTCTGATAACATTTGGAATCCTTTTTTGCTACCTTAAACTAAAAAAGCTTAAACTTAAAAACAAGAAAAATAAAAAAAGATGAAAAAAGGTATTGACAAGAGTCAAAGGAGATGATATACTAAGATAGTTGTCGCTTGAGGGGCGACAAAGACCTTTGAAAACTGAACAAGACGAACCAATGTGCAGGCGACT
>NZ_JBMHFC010000007.1:0-97815 GCF_049166725.1 Streptococcus atopicus | reverse complement strand
TACTCAGCAGTTAAGTGACGATAGCCTAGGAGATACACCTGTACCCATGCCGAACACAGAAGTTAAGCCCTAGAACGCCGGAAGTAGTTGGGGGTTGCCCCCTGTGAGATATGGTAGTCGCTTAGCAAGGATAGGAAGTAGAGATACTTCCTTTTTGGGAGTTTAGCTCAGCTGGGAGAGCATCTGCCTTACAAGCAGAGGGTCAGCGGTTCGATCCCGTTAACTCCCATTTCTTTAAGCGGAAAAGCTTAATAGGTCCCGTAGTGTAGCGGTTATCACGTCGCCCTGTCACGGCGAAGATCGCGGGTTCGATTCCCGTCGGGACCGTTTTAGTGTATAGAGATACATTAGAGAGACTCGTTAGCTCAGTTGGTAGAGCATTTGACTTTTAATCAAAGGGTCACTGGTTCGAGCCCAGTACGGGTCATAGTCACAGGCGGGTGTGGCGGAATTGGCAGACGCACCAGATTTAGGATCTGGCGCTTAACGGCGTGGGGGTTCAAGTCCCTTCACCCGCATAGGAGATAAGCCGGCTTAGCTCAGTTGGTAGAGCATCTGATTTGTAATCAGAGGGTCGCGTGTTCAAGTCATGTAGCCGGCATTAAAGGAAAGAAGCGAATGCGAACGTAGTTCAGTGGTAGAACATCACCTTGCCAAGGTGGGGGTCGCGGGTTCGAACCCCGTCGTTCGCTTGAGGAAGCCGGGGTGGCGGAACTGGCAGACGCACAGGACTTAAAATCCTGCGATTGGAAACAATCGTACCGGTTCGATTCCGGTCCTCGGCATAGGAAAGAGCACCCTTAGCTCAACTGGATAGAGTACCTGACTACGAATCAGGCGGTTAGAGGTTCGACTCCTCTAGGGTGCATAGAAAAGAAGTCTCCTAGGACTTCATTTTTTCTATCTATACGGGAAGTAGCTCAGCTTGGTAGAGTACTTGGTTTGGGACCAAGGTGTCGCAGGTTCGAATCCTGTCTTCCCGATGCTATGGCGGTGTAGCTCAGCTGGCTAGAGCGTCCGGTTCATACCCGGGAGGTCGGGGGTTCGATCCCCTTCGCCGCTATAATTGATCTTGTTGGACCTTTAGCTCAGCTGGTTAGAGCTCTCGGCTCATAACCGAGTGGTCGTAGGTTCAAGTCCTACAAGGTCCATTTTGTTATATGTGGAGGATTACCCAAGTCCGGCTGAAGGGAACGGTCTTGAAAACCGTCAGGCGTGTAAAAGCGTGCGTGGGTTCGAATCCCACATCCTCCTTAGTAGGAATAACGCGGGATGGAGCAGCTAGGTAGCTCGTCGGGCTCATAACCCGAAGGTCGTAGGTTCAAATCCTGCTCCCGCAATAGGTAGGCTCGGTAGCTCAGTTGGTAGAGCAATGGATTGAAGCTCCATGTGTCGGCGGTTCGATTCCGTCTCGCGCCATTATTTGATTGATTAAGCGGGTGTAGTTTAGTGGTAAAACTACAGCCTTCCAAGCTGTTGTCGCGAGTTCGATTCTCGTCACCCGCTTTGAACAGAAATGTTCAACCATACCAAGTTTTTAGACTTGGGCGCGTAGCTCAGGTGGTTAGAGCGCACGCCTGATAAGCGTGAGGTCGGTGGTTCGAGTCCACTCGTGCCCATAATAATTTTTGGAGAATTACTCAAGAGGCTGAAGAGGACGGTTTGCTAAATCGTTAGGTCGGGTGACTGGCGCGGGGGTTCGAATCCCCCATTCTCCGTATTTGAGGAGTGTAGCGGTAGCTATCTCCTTTTCTGTTACCTGTTGAATCTGGCGTATCTATTGTGGGAGTAGAGTGAATCGTATGAAAAAATCCAAATTTATTATTATGACTGCTATTTTGATAATCGTAACTTCTTTCCTTTTAGTTACTACTCGTTCGTTAGGTGTGGTAAACGCAACTTCTAATGTTGTTTCTATTTTGGATAATATTGTTTCAAAACCATTTAATTTTTTGGCAGATATTAAATCGGATTTGACTGATTTATCACGGACATATAAAGAAAACAAGCAATTAAAAAAAGCTTTATTTAAAGCAGAAGAACAATCTGCTGATTCAGCTTCATTAAAAGATGAAAATGCTCAATTAAGACAGCTATTAGAAATGAAAAATCTTTATGAGTCAAAAAAAACGGTTTCATCTGATGTTATTACGCGTATGCCGGTTTCTTGGTTATCTGAATTAACTGTCAATGCTGGTCGTCAAAATGGGATTCAAAATACAATGCTAGCGGTGGCAAATGGTGGCTTGATTGGTAGTGTGAAAGATGTCGCTTCTCATTCTAGCCGAGTAAATCTTTTAACCAATAATAAAAATGGTGATAATATTTCAGTAAAAATTCAAACGGAGACAAGCACAATTTATGGTGTGATTGTTGGCTACAGTAAAGAAAAATCTGCTTTTATTATCAGTCAGTTAAATAGTTCGGATACCATTAAAAAAGGTGAGAAAGTTGTGACCAGTGGTTTAGGAACGTACAACATTCCTAATATTCCGGTTGGAACAGTCCTTTCTGTTACTGAAAAATCGGACCATTTGACAAAAGAGGTATTTGTAAAACCGAGTGCGGATTTGTCAGATATTCGTGTGGTAACATTGGTAGGAAATTGATATGAAATTTTTTAAAAACTACGTTTTATCTTTTTTGGTTTTATTTGTTGTGATGTTAGTAGATGGTCATCTTTCAAATATTTTGACTAATTTATTTCCAAATAATATCCACTTACTAAGTCATCTTTTACTTATCTTTATTTTGTATATTTCGATAAATCTTTCAGAAAATACTAATTTTATCATGTTGCTGTTAATTGGTTTGTTGTATGATGCGTATTATTTTCATGTTATCGGCATTTCGACACTATTGTTGCCTTTAGCGGGGATTGTTATTAGTAAATATAATTCTGTTTTGATGTCTAATCGAGTTAGTCGTTTTTTAACAGTTGCCATTTTAGTATTTTTCTTTGAGGTGGCTACGTTCGCTTTGGCAAATGTTACCCATCTAGCTCAAATGTCTTTTGCAGATTTTGTCGTTTATACAATTGCTCCGACAATGGTCTCAAATTTACTATTCTTTTTGTTGCTTCAACCAATTTTGGAGAAGATATATTTATGATAAGATTTTATGATGAATTGGAAATAGAAATGTAATAAAGGCGTAACATACTCAGCGCCTTTTTTTGTTATACTTATAAATGTCTTATTGAATAGGAGTATAATTGTTTATGAAGAAAAAATTACTTACGTCGATCTTATTAAGTACAATGGTTTTTGCACAGGGAGCATCTCTTGTAAATGTACATGCAGATTCTACTGATGACAAGATTGCTGCACAAGATAGTAAAATTAATAGTTTGAATGATCAACAAAAATCAGCTCAAGCTCAAGTAGATCAAATTCAAGCTCAAGTTTCATCTATTCAATCTCAGCAAGAAAAATTGAAAGCTGAAAACGAAAAACTTCAAGCTGAATCAACAAAATTATCGGCTGAAATCGAAACGTTGTCTAAGAATATTGTAGCGCGTAATGAATCATTGGCTAATCAAGCACGTAGTGCTCAAACGAGCGGTACAGCTACAAGCTATATCAATACAATTGTAAATTCAAAATCGATTACAGAAGCTATTTCACGTGTTTCTGCTATGAGCGAAATTGTTTCAGCAAACAATAAAATGTTGGAACAACAAAAACAAGATAAAAAAGCTATTTCTGAAAAACAAGTAGCAAATAATGAAGCGATAAATACTGTTATCGCAAATCAACAAACACTTGCAAATGATGCAAAAACATTGTCTACTAAGCAAGCTGAACTAAAAGCAGCGCAGTTGAATCTTGCTGCAGAAAAAGCAACTGCTGAAGGTGAAAAGAACTCATTGTTGGCACAAAAAGCAGCAGCACAAAAGGCAGCTGAAGAGGCAGCAGCACAAGAAGCAGCGTATAAAGCACAGCAGGCAGCGCAAGAACAAGCTGTAGCTTCTTCTGCTAATACAAGTTTTGCAGCCCAAGTACAAGCTGTAAACAACAATAGTGGTACAGCATCTACGCCAACTCAAACAAATGTGACGCAGCAAGCAGCAACTACTACTACTAGAACTGTGAGCCGTCCTACATATAGTTCATCTGCTTCAACTTATCCAGTTGGTCAATGTACATGGGGAGCAAAAACATTAGCTCCGTGGGCTGGTGATTATTGGGGTAATGGAGCTCAATGGGCAGCAAGTGCGGCTGCAGCTGGTTTCCGTACAGGTTCAACACCTCAAGTAGGTGCGATCATTTCATGGAACGATGGTGGTTATGGACACGTTGCTGTTGTAACAGCTGTTCAATCAGCTACAAGTATTCAAGTATCTGAAGCAAATTATGCAGGTAATCAAGCTATTGGAAATTATCGTGGTTGGTTCAATCCAGCTGCTGCAGGACAAGGTTCATTTACTTACATCTATCCAAATTAATGAATATAAAGATAAAAAGCGCATCTTGCGTTTTTTATTTTTAATTGAAAAATTCACTAAAAAGGGTTACAATGTTAAGTGGAGAAATTTGTAACTGACTTACAAAGAAACGAATATATACTGGAGGAAATCATGTCGTTTTCTGATTTAAAGCTTTTTGCTCTTTCATCTAACCAGGAACTGGCTAAACGTGTTGCTCAAGAGATTGGTATGGAGCTTGGAAAGTCAACTGTGCGTCAATTTTCTGATGGGGAGATTCAAGTAAATATCGAAGAATCTATCCGCGGAAAACATGTTTTTATCTTGCAGTCAACGAGCTCGCCCGTCAATGATAATTTGATGGAAATTTTAATCATGGTGGATGCTTTAAAGCGTGCAAGTGCTGAATCAATCAATGTTGTAATGCCTTATTATGGCTATGCTCGTCAAGACCGAAAGGCACGTGCTCGTGAGCCAATTACTTCAAAATTAGTTGCAAATATGTTGCAAGTGGCTGGTGTTGATCGTTTGCTGACAATTGATTTGCATGCGGCTCAAATTCAAGGATTTTTTGATATTCCAGTAGATCATCTTATGGGGGCTCCTCTCATTGCGGATTATTTTGAACGTCGTGGGATGACAGGTAGCGATTATGTAGTTGTTAGCCCTGACCACGGTGGTGTGACGCGCGCTCGTAAATTAGCTGAATTTTTGAAAACACCGATTGCTATTATTGATAAGCGCCGTAGTGTAGATAAGATGAATACGAGTGAGGTGATGAATATCATCGGTAAAGTAGAAGGCAAAACTTGTATTTTAATTGACGATATGATTGATACAGCTGGGACAATTTGCCATGCTGCTGATGCGCTTGCTGAGGCAGGTGCGGTAGAAGTTTATGCAAGCTGTACTCATCCAGTACTTTCGGGTCCTGCTATGGATAATATTCAGAAATCAGCGATTAAAAAATTGGTCGTGTTAGATACAATTTATTTGCCAGAAGAACGTTTAATTGATAAAATTGAACAAATTTCGATTGCTCATCTTTTGGCAGAGGCGATTGTACGTATCCATGAAAAACGTCCTCTTTCGCCATTATTTGAAACTTTAACGGCTCTTTAATAAGAAATCTAGAAGGGAATCACTCTGATAGCTGGAGTGATTCTTTTGCTTCAATCAGATGATAAGTGATGAATTTTCTCAATATTATGATATTTTTGCTATGACTTAGGTTTTATAGTATAATAGTTCTATCAGATTTTGGAGGTAAGATATGGATTTGGCGAAACGTTTTAACAAAAATTTAGATAAAATTGAAGTTTCTTTGATTCGGCAATTTGATCAATCTATTTCGAACATTCCTGGAGTTCTTCGTTTGACATTGGGAGAGCCTGATTTTACAACTCCAGATCATGTAAAAGAAGCTGCGAAAGCGGCAATTGATGCAAACGAGAGTCATTATACGGGCATGAGTGGGTTGTTAGAATTGCGTCAGGCAGCTAGTCAATTTGTAAACGAAAAATACAATCTTTCTTATGACCCTGAAACAGAAATTTTAGTGACAATTGGGGCAACCGAAGCTTTATCTGCTACGTTGACAGCTATCTTAGAAGAAGGAGACAAGGTACTTTTGCCTGCACCTGCTTATCCAGGATATGAACCAATTGTGAATCTTGTGGGAGCAGAAATTGTCGAGATTGATACGACAGACAATGACTTTGTTTTAACGCCTGAAATACTGGAAAAGGCTATCTTGGAGCAAGGTAATCAGCTTAAAGCAGTGATTTTAAATTATCCAGCTAATCCGACAGGAGTGACTTATTCACGAGAACAAATGACTGCGTTAGCCGATGTATTGAAAAAGTATGATGTCTTTGTTGTTTGTGATGAAGTGTATTCTGAGCTGACTTATACCGAGCAACCACATGTATCTATTGCAGAATTTTTACCAGAGCAAACGATTGTGATTAATGGTTTGTCTAAATCGCATGCGATGACAGGCTGGCGTCTAGGTTTCACCTTTGCCCCAGCTGCTTTTACGGCTCAATTGATTAAAAGTCACCAATATTTGGTGACAGCCGCAAACACGATGGCTCAATTTGCAGGAGTGGAGGCATTGACAGCGGGTAAAGACGATGCAGAGCCAATGAAAAGGGAATATATTGAGCGTCGCGATTACATTATCGAAAAAATGACGGAGCTGGGTTTTAAGATTATCAAACCAGATGGTGCATTTTACATTTTTGCCAAGATTCCAGCTGGCTACAATCAAGATTCTTTTACTTTTTTAAAGGATTTTGCACAAAAAAAAGCAGTTGCTTTCATTCCTGGTGCTGCTTTTGGTCAGTATGGGGAAGGTTATGTACGTCTTTCTTATGCGGCCAGCATGGATACGATAAAAGAAGCTATGAAGCGGCTTGAGGAATATATGGAGGAGTATGCTGAAATCCATCACAAGTAAAGGTTTGGTTCTCTATAATCGTAATTTCCGAGAAAATGATAAGCTGGTCAAAATTTTCACAGAGCAGGCTGGTAAGCGAATGTTTTTCGTGAAACATGCTAGAAATTCTAAGTTGAATCCGGTTGTCCAACCATTGGTAGTGGCCGATTTTTTGATGAAAATAAATGATGACGGTTTGAGTTATATCGATGATTATCAAGAGGTTACGACTTTCCAGCATATCAATCATGATTTGTTTACAATGGCTTATGCAACTTATGTGGTAGCTCTGGCAGACGCCAGTATTCAGGATAATGAAATAGATTCGGCTCTCTTTGCTTTTTTGCAAAAAACGTTGGAATTGATGGAGCAGGGCTTGGATTATGAGGTGCTGACCAATATTTTTGAAATTCAAATTTTGTCACGTTTTGGTGTTTCTTTGAATTTCCATGAATGCTGCTTTTGCCACCGAATAGGATTACCGTTTGATTTTTCTTTTACTTATAACGGCGTTTTATGTCCGGAGCATTACGACAAGGACGAGCGACGGAGTCATTTGGATCCCAACATTCCTTACTTATTAGACCAATTTCAAGCGATTCAATATAGTGAATTGGAGACCATTTCTTTGAATCCTGAGTTAAAACGACAATTACGAAAAGTGATTGATCAAATTTATGAAGAATATGTTGGGATTCATCTAAAGCCAAAAAAATTTATTGATTCTCTGGGAGACTGGGGAGAAATTTTAAAGAATAAGGAGTCGAAATGAAAAAAATAGCGATTGATGCCATGGGTGGCGATTATGCTCCACAATCTATTGTAGAGGGAGTCAATCAAGCACTGAACGATTTTTCGGATATTGAAGTCATCCTTTATGGAGATGAAGCAAAAATCAAGCAGTATTTAACAGTAGCTGAGCGGGTTCGTATTGTTCATACAGATGAAAAAATCAATTCAGATGATGAGCCAACTAAAGCAATTCGCAAGAAGAAAAATGCTAGTATGGTGCTGGCAGCAAAGGCAGTAAAGGACGGAGAAGCAGATGCGGTACTTTCTGCTGGAAATACGGGAGCGCTTTTGGCTGCGGGATTCTTCATCGTCGGACGTATCAAGAATATTGATCGTCCAGGTTTGATGTCCACATTACCAACGACAGATGGCAAAGGCTTTGATATGTTGGATTTGGGGGCTAATGCGGAAAATACAGCTCATCATTTACATCAGTATGCTATTTTAGGGTCATTTTATGCTGAAAATGTCCGTGGAATCAAGCAACCACGCGTAGGGCTTTTAAATAATGGGACAGAAGCGAGCAAGGGTGATCCGCTTCGTAAGGAAGTGTATGATTTGTTAGTAGCGGACTCCTCGCTAAATTTTATTGGAAATGTGGAAGCGCGTGATTTAATGGATCATGTAGCAGATGTTGTGGTAGCGGACGGATTTACAGGTAATGCTGTGTTGAAAGCCATGGAAGGAACAGCCATGGGGATTATGAGCCAGCTTAAAAAATCTATTTTAGATGGTGGCTGGAAAGCAAAACTAGGTGCAATGTTACTGAAAGACAGTCTAAAGTCTTTGAAGAGTAGTTTAAATTATTCTGATGTAGGCGGTGCTGTTTTGTTTGGAGTGAAAGCACCTGTTGTTAAAACACATGGAGCGAGTGATGCAAAAGCGGTTTACAGCACGATTCGTCAAATTCGTACAATGTTGGAAACGGATGTTGTAGGAAAAGCAGTAAATGAATTTTCGGGAGGGGCAGAATGACAGAACAAGAAATTTACGAAAGAATCGTAGAAATTATTCAGGAAAGTCGTGGTGAGGGATTTCAAGTTTCTCAAACCCTCAGTTTGAAAGATGACCTGCAAGCAGATTCTGTTGATTTGATGGAATTTATTCTAACTGTGGAGGATGAATTTGGCATTGAAATTTCAGACGAAGATATAGATGAGTTGAAGAATGTGAGTGATGTTGTCGCTTGCGTGCAGAAAAACTTGAACAGAGCATAAAAACGAACATTTTATTGACTAAATAAAGTAAAATATGATAAAACAGCTGAAAATCCAGCTGTTTTTTTTGTGTTTGCGAATATTGTACGGCATTTTCTTGAAAATCTTTTTTGAATATGATAGACTTAAGTCAGAAAAATGTGAAAGGCGAATATTAAAATGACAGGTGATTTGTTATATTCGGGAAAAGCTAAAGATTTATTTTTGACAGATGATGAAAATCTTATTATTGCACATTACAAAGACCAAGCGACCATGCTTAATGGTGCTCGTAAAGAGACGATTAAAGGTAAAGGCGTTCTTAATAATCAAATCTCATCTTTCATTTTTACGAAATTGAATGAAGCAGGTGTGGCAACTCACTTTGTTAAACAATTGTCAGAAACCGAACAATTGAACAAAAAAGTGGATATCATTCCACTTGAAGTTGTTTTGCGTAATGTCACTGCAGGCTCATTCTCAAAACGTTTTGGGGTAGAAGAAGGTATTGAATTAGATACTCCAATCGTTGAATTTTACTACAAAAATGATGATTTGGATGACCCATTTATCAATGATGAACACGTAAAATTCCTTGGTATTGCAAGTGATGAAGATATTGCTTATATCAAAGCAGAAACACGTCGTATTAATGACCTTTTGAAAGATTGGTTCAGCCAAATTGGTCTGAATTTGATTGATTTCAAATTGGAATTTGGTAAAGACAAAGATGGCAACATTATTCTTGCGGATGAATTTTCACCAGATAACTGCCGTCTTTGGGATGCTGAAGGTCACCACATGGATAAAGATGTTTTTCGTCGTGATTTAGGTAGTTTGACAGATGTTTACGAAGTTGTCCTTGAAAAACTCAAAGGGCTTAACTAAAAACTGTGATTTCTAATTAAGTAGAAAGAAGAATTCTAAAAAGGGTAAAAAATGAATAAACGAATTTTCGTTGAGAAAAAATCAAATTTTAACATTAAGGCTCAGGCGCTTGTTAAAGAACTCAAACACAATCTTCAATTAACGAGTTTGACCGATTTGCGTATTATTCAAGTGTATGATGTGTTTGGCTTGGCAGATTCGCTTTTTGAGCGTGCTGAAAAGCACATCTTCTCTGAACAGGTAACTGATACTATTTTGGCTGAAAGTGATGTGGCTGCTGAACTTGCTAACTATGCTTTCTTTGCCATCGAATCACTTCCAGGTCAATTTGATCAGCGTGCGGCTTCATCACAAGAAGCATTACTCCTTCTTGGCAGCAGTAATGATGTAACGGTTAATACGGCTCAACTTTATCTTGTTAACAAAGATATTAATACTGCTGAACTTGATGCGGTTAAGAATTATCTTCTTAATCCAGTAGATTCTCGTTTTAAAGATATTACGACAGGAATTGCACCGCAAGCATTTTCAGAGTCGGACAAAACGATTCCAAATCTTGATTTCTTCAAGACTTATACAGCAGCTGAATTTGCTGATTATAAAACTGAGCAAGGTTTGGCAATGGAAGTGGATGACCTTGTCTTCATCCAAGATTATTTCAAAACCATCGGGCGCGTGCCAACGGAAACAGAATTGAAAGTGTTGGATACTTACTGGTCAGACCATTGCCGTCACACAACTTTTGAAACTGAGCTGAAGCATATTGATTTCTCAGCGTCTAAATTCCAAAAACAATTGCAAGCAACTTATGATAAATATATTGCTATGCGTGCTGAACTTGGACGTTCTGAAAAGCCACAAACATTGATGGATATAGCGACAATCTTTGGTCGTTATGAGCGTGCGAATGGTCGTTTGGACGATATGGAAGTGTCAGACGAAATTAACGCATGTTCTGTTGAAATTGAAGTGGATGTGAACGGTGTTAAAGAACCATGGCTTTTGATGTTCAAGAATGAAACACACAATCACCCAACGGAAATTGAACCATTTGGTGGTGCCGCAACGTGTATCGGTGGTGCAATCCGCGACCCATTGTCAGGACGTTCTTATGTTTATCAAGCGATGCGTATTTCAGGTGCTGGTGATATTACAACACCAATTTCAGAAACACGTCTTGGTAAATTGCCACAACAAGTGATTTCTAAAACAGCTGCGCATGGTTATTCTTCTTATGGTAATCAGATCGGTCTTGCAACAACTTATGTTAAAGAATATTTCCACCCAGGATTCGTCGCTAAACGTATGGAACTTGGTGCCGTTGTCGGTGCAGCTCCTAAAAGTAATGTTGTCCGTGAAAAACCAGAAGCAGGCGATGTGGTAATCCTTCTTGGCGGTAAAACAGGTCGTGACGGTGTTGGTGGTGCAACTGGTTCATCTAAGGTCCAAACCGTTGAATCTGTTGAAACAGCTGGCGCAGAAGTTCAAAAAGGGAATGCTATTGAAGAACGGAAGATTCAACGTCTTTTCCGCAATGGTAATATGACGCGTCTTATTAAAAAATCAAACGACTTTGGTGCTGGTGGTGTCTGTGTGGCAATTGGTGAATTAGCTGACGGTCTTGAAATCGACCTTAACAAAGTGCCTTTGAAATACCAAGGGCTTAACGGAACTGAAATTGCCATTTCTGAATCACAAGAACGGATGGCTGTTGTGGTTCGTCCGAAAGATGTTGATGTTTTTATCACTGAATGTCACAAGGAAAATATTGATGCGGTAGTGGTTGCCACAGTTACTAAAAAACCGAACCTTGTTATGACTTGGAATGGTCAAACAATCGTTGATATTGAACGTCGTTTCCTTGATACAAACGGTGTGCGCGTGGTGGTTGATGCTAATGTCGTTGACAGTCAAGTTGACATGCCAGAACAACGTACAACTTCAGCTGTGACACTTGAATCTGATACTGTAAATGTTCTTTCTGACCTTAACCATGCTAGTCAAAAAGGTTTACAAACCATCTTTGATAGCTCTGTTGGTCGTTCAACGGTTAACCATCCGATTGGTGGTCGTTATCAAATCACACCAACAGAAAGTTCAGTTCAAAAACTTCCTGTTCAAAACGGTGTAACAACAACAGCATCAGTTATGGCACAAGGGTTCAACCCTTATATTGCTGAATGGTCACCATATCATGGTGCAGCTTATGCTGTTATCGAAGCAACAGCGCGTTTGGTGGCAACAGGTGCGAATTGGTCTAAAGCACGTTTCTCTTATCAAGAGTATTTCCAACGTATGGACAAACAAGCTGAACGCTTTGGACAACCAGTTTCAGCTCTTCTTGGTTCAATCGAAGCGCAATTGCAACTTGGTTTGCCATCAATCGGTGGTAAAGACTCCATGTCAGGGACTTTTGAAGAATTGACAGTACCGCCAACATTGGTTGCCTTTGGTGTGACAACAGCAGATAGTCGTAAAATTCTTTCGCCAGAATTTAAAGCAGCTGGTGAATACATTTACTACATTCCAGGGCAAGCTATTTCACAAGAGATTGATTTTGATTTGATTAAAGCTAATTTTGCTAAATTTGAAGCGATTCAAAAAGCACACCATGTCACATCAGCTTCAGCTGTTAAATATGGTGGTGTGATTGAAAGCTTGGCACTTGCAGCTTTTGGTAACCATATCGGAGCTAAAGTAGAATTGGCAGAGCTTGTGACTAGCTTGACAGCACAACTTGGCGGTTTTATCTTTACATCTGCTGAAGAAATTGCTGATGTTGTGAAAATCGGTGAAACAAGATCTGACTTTACACTTGCTGTCAACGGTGTCAACCTTGCAGGAGATAAACTTCTTTCAGCCTTTGAAGGCAAACTCGAAGACGTTTACCCAACTGAATTTGAACAAAGTACAAAACTTGAAGATGTTCCGGCAATTGCTTCAGATGCAGTGATTAAAGCAAGTGAAAAAGTTGCTGAACCATTGGTTTACATCCCAGTATTCCCTGGTACAAATTCAGAATATGATTCAGCAAAAGCTTTTGAACAAGCTGGAGCAAAAGTGAATCTGGTACCATTTGTGACACTTGATGAAGCAGCAATTGAAGCATCTGTTGACACAATGGTTGACAACATCTGTAAAGCAAATATTATTTTCTTTGCAGGAGGTTTCTCAGCCGCTGATGAACCAGACGGTTCTGCTAAATTCATCGTTAACATCTTGTTAAACCAAAAAGTCCGCGCAGCGATTGATAGCTTTATTGAAAAAGGCGGGCTGATTATCGGTATCTGTAATGGATTCCAAGCGCTTGTGAAATCAGGCCTACTTCCATACGGTAACTTTGAAGAAGCGACCGAAACAAGTCCGACACTCTTCTATAATGATGCCAACCAACATGTGGCGAAAATGGTTGAAACACGTATTTCCAATACGAACTCACCTTGGCTTGCCGGTGTCAAAGTTGGTGATATTCATGCAATCCCAGTATCACATGGTGAAGGGAAATTTGTCGTAACAGATGAAGAATTTGCAGAACTCCGTGACAACGGACAAATCTTCAGCCAATACGTGGATTTTGATGGCAAACCAAGCATGGATTCTAAATACAATCCAAACGGCTCTATTAATGCGATTGAAGGGATTACCAGCAAGAACGGTCAAATCATTGGTAAAATGGGACATTCAGAACGTTACGAAGACGGTCTTTTCCAAAATATTCCAGGAAATAAAGACCAACATCTCTTTGCAAGTGCTGTGCGTTACTTTACAGGGGAATAATACTCGTCAAATATCAAAAGAAACTATGATTTCGGATTCTTTTGATAATGATTGAGCATAAAAATGACAGAAAAATAAGAGGAAATGTCAGTGACATACGAAGTTAAATCTCTAAATGAAGAATGTGGTGTTTTTGGGATTTTGGGGCATCCTCAAGCAGCTCAAGTGACTTATTTTGGACTTCACAGTCTTCAACACCGCGGTCAAGAAGGTGCTGGTATTGTCACAAACGATAAGGGCAAACTTCTTCAGCACCGTAATACTGGTCTTCTTTCAGAAGTATTTAAAAATCCTGCTGATTTGGAAAAATTAACAGGAACTGCTGCTATTGGTCACGTTCGCTATGCGACTGCTGGCTCTGCGTCTATTAATAATATTCAACCATTTCTTTACAACTTTACAGACGAGCAATTTGGGCTTTGCCACAATGGTAATTTGACAAATGCAGTATCATTGAAAAAAGAATTGGAAGACCAAGGGGCGATTTTTAATGCCTCATCTGATACTGAAATTCTAATGCATTTGATTCGCCGTAGCCATAATCCTGAATTTATCGGTAAAGTCAAAGAAGCGTTGAACACTGTCAAAGGTGGCTTTGCTTATCTTTTGATGACAGAAGATAAATTGATTGCTGCGCTTGACCCAAATGGTTTTCGTCCCTTGTCAATTGGGCAAATGGCAAATGGTGCTTGGGTAGTATCAAGTGAAACGTGTGCCTTTGAAGTGGTTGGTGCCAAGTGGATTCGAGATGTGAAACCTGGTGAAATGGTTATTATTGATGACAATGGCATTCGGTACGATACCTACACGACGGATACTCAGCTTGCTATCTGTTCAATGGAATACATCTATTTTGCACGACCTGACAGTGATATTTATGGTGTCAATGTTCACACGGCTCGTAAAAATATGGGGAAACGTTTGGCACAGGAATTTCAACATGAAGCTGATATTGTCGTTGGTGTACCGAATTCATCACTTTCAGCAGCGATGGGATTTGCTGAAGAATCAGGTCTCCCAAATGAAATGGGCTTGGTGAAAAATCAGTACACACAACGTACTTTCATTCAACCGACACAAGAGTTGCGTGAGCAAGGTGTTCGCATGAAGCTCTCAGCCGTATCTGGTGTTGTTAAAGGTAAGCGCGTGGTCATGGTTGATGATTCTATCGTGCGTGGAACTACATCGCGTCGTATCGTTCGTTTGCTTCGTGAAGCTGGTGCGACAGAAGTTCATGTGGCAATCGGTAGTCCAGAATTGAAATACCCATGTTTCTACGGTATCGATATTCAAAATCGTCGTGAATTGATTTCAGCTAACCACACTAAAGATGAAGTTTGTGAGATTATCGGTGCTGATAGCTTGACTTACTTGTCAATTGACGGTTTGATTGAATCAATCGGTCTTGATACAGATGCGCCTAATGGTGGTTTGTGTGTGGCTTACTTTGACGGTAAGTATCCAACACCACTTTACGATTACGAAGAACCTTACCTCAAGAGCTTAGAAGAAAAAACAAGCTTCTATATTCATGAAGTTAATGAAAATAAATAGAACTGTTTAATAGCTCTGCTATTTCCCAAAAGGAGAAAAATATTATGACAAAAAATGCTTATGCTCAATCTGGTGTTGATGTTGAAGCGGGTTATGAAGTTGTTGCACGTATCAAAAAACACGTTGCGCGCACCGAACGTCTTGGCGTCATGGGCGCTCTTGGCGGTTTTGGTGGGATGTTTGACTTGTCTCAGCTGGACGTGAAAGAACCTGTTTTGATTTCAGGAACTGATGGTGTGGGAACAAAACTCATGCTTGCCATCAAATATGATAAACACGATACAATCGGTCAAGACTGTGTTGCCATGTGTGTCAATGACATCATTGCAGCTGGGGCAGAGCCGCTTTACTTCCTAGATTACATTGCTACGGGTAAAAATGAACCTGCAAAACTTGAACAAGTCGTTGCAGGTGTTGCGGAAGGTTGTGTTCAATCTGGTGCAGCTCTTATCGGTGGCGAAACGGCTGAGATGCCTGGTATGTATGGTGAAGACGACTATGATTTGGCTGGTTTTGCAGTAGGTGTGGCTGAAAAAAAACAAATCATTGACGGGTCAAAAGTTTCTGATGGTGATGTTCTTCTAGGGCTTGCTTCCAGTGGGATTCACTCAAATGGTTATTCACTTGTCCGTCGTGTCTTTGCTGATTATACAGGCGAAGAGGTTCTTCCAGAGCTTGAAGGCAAAAAATTAAAAGAAGCGCTGCTTGAACCAACACGTATCTATGTCAAAGCGGTGCTTCCACTTATCAAGGAAGAATTGGTCAATGGTATTGCTCACATCACTGGTGGTGGTTTCATCGAAAATGTCCCACGGATGTTTGCAGATGATTTAGCTGCTGAAATCGAAGAAGATAAAGTTCCTGTTCTTCCAATTTTCAAAGCTCTTGAAAAACACGGTAACATCAAACACGAAGAAATGTTTGAAATCTTTAACATGGGTATTGGTTTGATGTTGGCAGTTAGCCCTGATAAGGTTGAGCGTGTGAAAGAATTGCTTGACGAACCAGTTTACGAACTTGGTCGTATCGTTAAAAAAGCTGATGCAAGTGTGGTGATTAAATAATGAAAAAAATCGCAGTTTTTGCGAGTGGTAATGGGTCAAATTTTCAAGTCATTGCAGAGCAATTTCCAGTTGAGTTTGTCTTTTCAGACCACAGGGATGCATATGTCTTAGAACGTGCAGAAAAACTCGGTGTGACAGCTCATGCTTTTGAACTCAAAGAGTTTGACAATAAAGCAGCCTACGAGGAGGCTATTGTTACTTTGCTTGAAAAAAATGATATTGATTTGGTTTGTCTAGCTGGTTATATGAAGATTGTTGGTCCGACTCTGCTAGCAGCTTACGAAGGCCGTATCATCAATATTCACCCAGCTTATCTGCCAGAATTTCCAGGTGCTCATGGGATTGAAGATGCCTGGAATGCTGGTGTCAGTCAATCCGGTGTGACCATTCACTGGGTTGACAATGGCGTTGACACCGGAAAAGTGATTAAACAAGTTCGTGTGCCTCGTCTGGCTGATGATACTATTGACAGTTTTGAAGCTCGCATTCATGAAGCAGAGTATAAACTCTATCCAGATGTTTTGGAGAGCTTAGGAGTTAAGAAAAAGTAGTCCGTGTATTTGATAGCATAGTTAGCTATTAGTATGCTGCCTTATAAGGAGATTATGATGATAAAAAAGATTTTGGCGTTTGTATTAACTTTTATTGTCGTTGCCTTTATAGTAAATGTACTATTTGGTAATCTTGAAAATCCGTTACGCCTTTGCTTGGCTTATTCTATCGGGCTTATTGCCAGTATTGCTATTGAGTGGTTTATATTTTACAAAAAGAAGTAGAAAGTAGGACTGAAATGACAAAACGTGCACTAATCAGTGTTTCAGACAAAGCGGGCATTGTTGAATTTGCTCAAGAATTAAAAAAACTTGGTTGGGATATTATCTCAACTGGCGGAACAAAAGTTACGCTTGATAAAGCAGGCGTTGATACTATCGCCATTGATGATGTAACGGGCTTCCCAGAAATGATGGACGGTCGTGTGAAAACACTTCATCCAAATATTCACGGCGGCCTTTTGGCTCGTCGCGACCTTGACAGCCACCTTCAAGCTGCAAAAGATAATCACATTGAACTGATTGACCTTGTTGTGGTTAACCTTTACCCATTCAAAGAAACTATTCTAAAACCAGATGTGACTTATGCTGATGCGGTTGAAAACATTGATATCGGTGGTCCATCCATGCTTCGCTCTGCTGCTAAAAACCATGCTAGTGTTACAGTTGTTGTTGACCCAGCTGACTACGATGTTGTTTTAGATGAATTGACAGCTAATGGTGAAACAAACTTTGAAACGCGTCAGCGCTTGGCAGCCAAAGTTTTCCGTCACACAGCAGCTTATGACGCTTTAATTGCAGAATATTTCACAAAACAAGTTGGTGAAACAAAACCTGAAAAACTCATAATCACTTACGATTTGAAACAACCAATGCGTTATGGTGAAAATCCTCAACAAGACGCGGATTTCTACCAAAAGGCTTTGCCAACGGACTACTCGATTGCTTCTGCTAAACAATTGAACGGGAAAGAATTGTCCTTTAACAACATCCGCGATGCTGACGCTGCAATCCGTATTATCCGTGATTTCAAAGACCGCCCGACTGTTGTTGCTCTTAAACACATGAATCCATGTGGTATCGGACAAGCTGACGATATTGAAACAGCTTGGGATTACGCTTATGAAGCTGACCCAGTTTCAATCTTTGGTGGAATTGTTGTGTTGAATCGCCAAGTTGATGCCGCAACAGCTAAGAAAATGCACGCTATTTTCCTTGAGATCATCATTGCACCAAGTTATTCAGAAAAAGCCCTTGAAATCTTGACAACGAAGAAGAAAAACTTGCGGATTCTTCAATTGCCATTTGAAGCTCAAGAAGCTAGCCAAATTGAAAAAGAATACACGGGTGTTGTCGGTGGGCTTTTGGTTCAAAACCAAGATGTTATTGAAGAAAATCCAGCGGATTGGAAGGTTGTAACCAAACGACAACCAAACGACCAAGAAAAAACAGCGCTTGAATTTGCTTGGAAAGCGATCAAATATGTGAAATCGAATGGTATCATCGTGACCAATGACCACATGACACTGGGTGTCGGTCCTGGTCAAACCAATCGTGTGGCTTCTGTTCGTATCGCTCTTGACCAAGCGAAAGACCATCTTGACGGTGCGGTCCTTGCTAGTGATGCTTTCTTCCCATTTGCGGACAATGTTGAAGAAATTGCTGCTGCAGGTGTGAAAGCAATCATCCAGCCAGGTGGCTCCGTCCGTGACCAAGAGTCTATTGACATGGCTGATAAATACGGCATTGCCATGGTGTTTACAGGCGTACGGCATTTTAGACATTGAAAATAGTATAAAAACCTTGGATTTGTTTTCCAAGGTTTTTAAAGTTGTTCAGAGGAACTTATTTTGGATAAATGTAACTAACTGCTCCTTGTCCAGCTACATGAGGATTGAACCAGCCACGGAAGTTGCCAATATACTGTTTTCCAGCGTAGTTGGCTTCTTGAATCTGAATGCGTGTGTTTGAGGCAACGTGAGTAACAACTCCAACGTGACCGTAACCACCGTCTGTCCAACAAATAATAGCCCCTACTTGTGGAGTTGTACCGGTTTTAAAACCAGCTCGTCTGGCACTAGCAGCCCAGTCGCCACCGTTGCCCCAATAATTGCCAGCCCAAGGCGCAAGAGCTTTGGCGCCCCAAGTGCATTGACCTTTTGGATAAGTCGTTGCTGCGGCATAATTTGGTTGGAAAGAGATAGCAGGCTTCTCTACTTGATAGCTCGTACCTGTTAGTCCAATCATTTGACCGTTGAGATTGCGGTATACATGTGTATGGAAAAGGCCACTGCCAGTGTGTTTTTGCGTATCAACTGTGAATTTGTAAATTCCATTTCCAGCTTTAGTAGCGGTGTACCACTGAATATCATCTTGGCCGTTGACTTCAGACCAAGTCGGTAGGCTAATCTTGCCATCGCCGTAAGCATCTGTCACTGTCACCTCATAAAGATAAGTTGAGCGTTTAGCGACAGATACTTTGGTTTTAATTTTTTCTGCGGACATAGCAACCGAATCCGTTGCGTAACTATGCTCGCTACCGTCTTTATATTTCACATAAATATGATTGGTGTATGTTCCGAACAAAACTTGATGATTTCGAATATCAAAGGTTGCCGTAAAGGTTCCGTCACCGTTATTAGTGGCTGTATACCACTTGATATTGCTTTGATTGCTTGTGCTCCAAATAGGGACTCGAACGGATTGAATCGGTTTGGACTTTGAAGTTTCACTAACTTTGACGGTATAAGTCCCTTGTTCTTGATTGATATTTTCAACAGAGAAGAATGGTTTTTGCTCTTCTTCAGAAGGCAATTTATCAGCATCAACTTGTGCTGTGATTCCTGCTAGACCAGTGAATTCAGGCTTGACATAGCTTTCCCCATATAAATGAATATGATAAGCACCAGTATCATAATTGTGTTTTTTGAGTTCAATTCTCACGCTATAGCTGCCATCAGGATTTTTAGTAGCGGTGTACCACTGAATATCGTCTTGTCCGTTGCGGTCAGACCAAGTCGGAACGGTCAGTTTGTAGATTGTCTCAGGAACATTTTTGATCTGAATATCCATGATTCCAGGCTCTGGGAAGCTAGTCTGAATAGTAGGATTTGGTTTTTCAAGGTTAAAAGTGGTGCCATTTAACCCAATCATTTTTCCATTTTTACTTTCGTAAGTATGAACATGGTAAACACCGTAGCCTTTATGATTGGATAAGTCAATTTCTGTCGTGTCTTGCCCTGCCGTGTACCACTTGATGTCATCTTGTCCTTTTTCGTCAGACCAAACAGCGTGTAAAATATTGGCATTTGTTTGATCTTTGTTTCGAGTAAAGGATATTTGAGCAGTCTTTCCTAAAACGGTTGTAGAAACCGTGCCGCTAGCTGGTTTTTCTACTTTGAAAGTCGTTCCATTTAACCCAACCATTTTTCCATTGATATTGATATAGGTGTGGACGTGAAAGGTTCCATAACCAGTGTGCTGACGCAAATCAACAGCTGTAGTTGGTGTTTGGGGCGCGGAATACCACTTAATGTCATCTTGCCCATTTTCATCAGACCAAACAGCATGGTAAATGGTGTAAGGAACTTGCGTTTGTGAACGTGTATAGTTAATAGAAGCTGTATTTCCAGAAACATTTACAGTAATATCGCTAGCAAGAGTTGCCGGATTTGAGCTTTTTTGAGTACTATTTGCTTCCGAGGCTTGAGCTGTTAGTTGAGCTGAAAAAACGCTCAACATAACGCTGGATAGTAAAAATAATTGATTGTATTTTTTCATAAATCTCCTTTGAATAAATAATTTGGATAGTTCCATTTAGATTATTCGGGAAAAGATGAGAAAAATGGTAAGTTGGATTGAAAAATTAGAAAATGATAGCGAGATTTTATTGTTATCGAAATATTTCACGATAAACAAAGGCATAAACGAACATTTGTGGTATAATTGATATAAATAATTCGCAAAGAGGGTAATCATGAAACTTTTGGTTGTTGGCTCAGGTGGACGCGAGCATGCTATTGCCAAGAAATTGTTAGAATCTCCGCAGGTGGAGCAGGTCTTTGTGGCTCCCGGAAATGACGGGATGACGCTTGATGGGCTGGATTTGGTCAATATCGGAATTTCCGAACATTCCAAGCTAATTGACTTTGCCAAAGAAAATGGCATTGCTTGGACTTTCATTGGTCCTGATGATGCGCTAGCGGCTGGAATTGTTGATGATTTTAATCAGGCTGGACTCAAGGCTTTTGGTCCGACTCGGCTAGCTGCTGAGCTGGAATGGTCCAAGGATTTTGCCAAGTCTATCATGAAAAAATACGGTGTGCCGACAGCACGCTACGAAACTTTTTCAGACTTTGAAAAAGCTAAATCCTATATCGAAAATCAAGGTACTCCCATTGTGGTCAAAGCAGATGGTCTGGCGCTAGGAAAAGGTGTGGTCGTGGCCGAAACTGTGGAGCAAGCAGTGGATGCAGCGCACGAAATGTTGCTGGACAATAAATTCGGCGATTCTGGTGCGCGTGTAGTTATTGAAGAATTTCTTGAAGGAGAAGAGTTTTCTCTTTTTGCCTTTGTTAATGGTGATAAGTTTTACATCATGCCAACAGCTCAGGACCACAAACGTGCTTATGACGGTGACAAGGGCCCTAATACAGGCGGTATGGGCGCTTATGCACCGGTACCACAGCTGTCGCAAGCGATAGTTACTCAGTCGGTTGACACTATTGTCCAGTCGGTACTGAAAGGTATGATAGCAGAGGGGCGACCTTATATTGGTGTTCTTTATGCTGGTTTGATTCTGACTGCGGATGGACCCAAGGTCATTGAGTTCAATGCTCGCTTTGGTGATCCAGAGACGCAGGTCATTCTGCCGCGCCTAACCTCTGATTTTGCGCAAAACATCGCGGACATTTTGGAGGGCAAGGAGCCAGATATGACTTGGGCGGACAGCGGTGTGACCTTGGGCGTTGTGGTGGCTTCTGAAGGTTATCCACTTGACTACGAAAAAGGTGTGGTTCTGCCAGAAAAGACCGACGGTGATATCATCACCTACTATGCGGGCGCCAAGTTTGATGAAAATGGCAAATCACTGCTGTCCAATGGCGGCCGAGTCTATATGTTAGTCACCACATCTGACAGCGTTTCAGCTGCGCAGGAAAAAATTTACGCCCAACTCGATAAACAAGACACGACTGGACTTTTCTACAGAACTGATATTGGGAGCAAGGCTCTTGAAAAATAAAAAATGTATACTGGTTAGTGCCTGTTTGCTTGGAGAAAATTGCAAGTACAATGGAGGCAATAATTATAATCAAGCTGTTATTGACTTTGTTGCGGATAAAGATGTCTTAGCAGTGTGCCCGGAAGTTGCGGGCGGCTTACCAGTTCCAAGAGAGCCAGTAGAGATTTTAAAAGGGCGGCCATGTGATGTTAATGGGAATTTTTATGATAAAGAATTTCAAGTAGGAATTGATCACACATTGTCGAGTTTAGCTGAAAAAAACATTGATTTGGCTATTCTTCAGTCCCGAAGTCCCTCTTGTGGTGTCAACCAGATTTACGATGGTCATTTTTCTGGTCGAAAAATAGAGGGCAGTGGTCTTTTTGCGCAAGCATTAAAGAAACGAGGCTACAGAGTTGTTGATGCTGAAGATATAATTAAATAAAGTATAGCGCTAGCTCAAGCGACCAAGGGTCGTTATGAAACTATGTCTGTTATCACTGTGGTATTTTAGGAAAGTTTGTAGCTCAAAGGTCTACAAACCTAGTCAAGAAGATTTTTTAGATGGGATGTTAGCTTTTCCTCGGCTTTTAAGAAAAGATGAGAAGAAAAGCGTAGCATCACACGCAAGAAAGTTCACGACGCCTCTACAGCCTAAGGCAGGCTTGAAAAAGGAGAAATTATGCAACCAATTATTTCTATTATCATGGGTTCTAAATCCGACTGGGAAACAATGAAAAAAGCAGCCCAAGTTCTTGAGGACTTCGGTGTTGTTTATGAAAAAAAGGTGGTCTCTGCCCACCGAACACCAGACCTTATGTTTCGATATGCTGAGGAAGCGCGTGGCCGTGGGATTAAGGTTATCATTACAGGGGCTGGCGGTGCAGCTCATCTGCCGGGTATGGTAGCAGCTAAAACAACGTTGCCGGTTATCGGTGTGCCTGTCAAATCTCGTGCTTTGAGCGGAGTGGACTCACTTTACTCTATCGTGCAAATGCCTGGCGGCGTGCCTGTGGCAACAATGGCTATCGGCGAAGCGGGTGCGACCAATGCAGCGCTCTTTGCTTTGCGCTTGCTGTCTGTTGAAGATGCCAAAATTGCCCAAGCACTAGCTGATTTTGCAGAAAAACAAGGAAAGATTGCTGAGGAGTCTAGCAATGAACTCAACTAAAACGATTGGAATTATCGGTGGCGGTCAATTAGGACAAATGATGGCGATTGCTGCAATTTATCGAGGTCACAAGGTCATTACGCTAGATCCAGCTGCTAATTGTCCAGCTGCTCGTGTCAGTGAGGTTATTGTTGCTCCTTATGATGACGTGGCGGCTCTTCGTCAATTAGCTGAGCGCTGTGATGTCCTGACTTATGAATTTGAAAATGTGGACGCAGACAGCTTAGATGCGGTAGCTGAT
This sequence comes from Streptococcus atopicus, assembly GCF_049166725.1. Lineage (NCBI taxonomy): Bacteria > Bacillati > Bacillota > Bacilli > Lactobacillales > Streptococcaceae > Streptococcus > Streptococcus atopicus. The sequence continues at coordinate 74,494 of NZ_JBMHFC010000007.1, read as the reverse complement.
TTGGCAGATCTGCCGCAAGGAACGAGGCTGCTACGTATTTCGCAAAACCGAGTACACGAGAAAGAGTTTCTTTCAAGTACAGGTGTGGATTTGGCTCCTTATCGAATTATCCGCTCGTCGACAGACCTTGCAAACTATGATTTTGCGACTAAGCGTGTACTAAAGACAGCAACGGGCGGTTACGACGGTCACGGTCAGGTGGTCATTAGAGACGAGGAGAGTTTAGTGACTGCGCGTGATTTGGCAGACAAGACTCTTTGTGTGCTGGAGGATTTCGTGCCCTTCACCATGGAAATATCGGTCATTGTGTCTGGTAATGGTAAGGATGTGACGGTTTTCCCAGTTCAGGAAAATATCCACCGCAACAATATCCTTTCTAAAACGATTGTCCCAGCGCGGATTTCCCAAGATTTAGCGGATAAGGCACTGCAAATGGCAAGAAAAATTGCCACAGAAGTCCAACTTTCTGGTACACTATGTATAGAGATGTTTGTGGCTGGCAGCCAGATTTTGGTCAATGAAATCGCACCGCGCCCGCATAATTCAGGGCATTATTCTATCGAAGCCTGTGATTTCTCACAGTTTGACACCCATATCCTAGGCGTCCTCGGCCAACCCCTCCCAGCCATCAAACTTCACGCTCCCGCTGTCATGCTTAATGTCCTTGGGCAGCATATCCAGCAAGCCCAAGCCTACGTCGCTCAAAACCCTAGCGCCCACTTCCATCTTTACGGCAAGACAGAAGCCAAACACAACCGCAAAATGGGCCACGTGACCCTGTTTAGTGATGAGCCGGATGAGGTGAGAGAACTAGGTGAGGGAATAGATTTTTAAAGGAGTTTGTTATGATTCAAATCATTGTCCATGCCTTTATTGAAAATGGAAAAGCAGGAATCGTCGAAGTGCTCTTTGCCAGCAAAGACGCTGAGAAAATCCAAGCCAAATATGAGGAATTGCAAAAACAGTACCCAGCAGATTACCTAGCAACCTATGACCTGCCACTGGATACGGACTTGAACCAGCTGTCCCATTATCCATCTGTGGCGATAGGAAAAGAGGAGTTTAGACTATGAATATTATAATTCGGTTGTGATGAATTCTAATTCTATATGAAAGAAGTATATAGCATAAATCGATTAGTTATTTTGGAAAGGATTTAATTTTTAGAATGAGGAAAGTGTTTATTTCACATAGTAGTAAAGATAAAGAACATTTTGTGCGTCCGTTAGTTAATCATTTAAAGAAAAGTCTTGGGGAAGATCGGTTGGTTTATGATGAATTAACATTTGAGGCTGGTGCAAAATCAATAGAAGAAATAAAACGATTAATGGAGAAAACGGATTTATTTGTATTGCTACTTTCAAATAATTCATTATCTTCGAAATGGGTAAAACAAGAAATTACATGGGCGCAAACATTAGATTCTGATTTCATAGATGAACAACGAATTTTACCAGTTATTATTGATGATGTGACTAAATATAGCGATAAAGAAATTCCAAAGTGGCTGAAGAACTACAATTTAAAAAGAGTAAAATCACCAAGCAAGTTATCTAGAATAATTTTTTCCAGAGTTACAGAAATTTCGTGGAAAAATAGTGACTTTTTAAATAAAAAAACAGATTTATTTGTTGGTCGTAATTCTGAAATGGAAAGTTTTGAAAATAGAATTAATGATTTCACAATTGATAGAACTAATTTTGTCATTGCTTCTGGGATGAGTACAGTAGGTCGACGAAGTTTTTTAAAGAGAGCATTGGATAAGACCGGAATAGTTAGGAAGTCGTATTCATCACCGATAATTGTTTTGGATGGTCATCAAAGTATAGAGGATTTTATAAAAGAATTATCTAATGTTTTAGATCGGGAAAGTGATATTAATTTTATGAAAATCACTTTAGATGAAAAGATTAATATTGCATTTAAATTGTTATATGATCTAAATACGCAATTAGGGGATAAACTGTTTATAGATGATCAAGGAGCTATTGTAACTCATACTGGGGAATTGGCAGATTGGTTTAAACAAATAGTTAAAAAATTTGATTCTAGTGAGTTTGTAAATATATCGGCTTGCATAATAAGCAAATATAAGCCCTATTCTATATTTACTTTAAAAAACATATTTCATCTTCATATTGATGTATTGACTCCAAGTGATAGAAACAAATTACTTTATCAATATAGTAATCTTAATGACTTAGTTTTAGATAAGAAAGAATTATCTGATATCAGTCAGTTATTTTCAGGATTTCCTGAAGAAATATTCTATGTGATTGATGTAATTAAGGAAAATTCAAAGGCTTATCTTTATAAGAATATGCATATTGTTTCCGATTATTCTGATAATAAAATTCAGTCAATAATTTCAGAGTTTAATTATACTGAGGATGACAATAAAGTATTAAAAATATTGTCTAAGTTTAATTTTATTAATTTAGAGTCATTATCTAAAATTTTACAATATGCATCAATCTCAGAAAAAATTAATGATATTGAAAAATATTTTAGGCATGGTATGGTAAATAAAATAGGTGTGGATGGTGAATATATAACCTTAAATTTAGCGGCAAGAAATTATTATGAAAGACAAATTCATTTAGATGATCAACTATCAGATGCCTTAGACAAATTCGTTAATTCAATAGATATTAACGATTCAACCCTAGATCTCGCTGATGAAATGTTTGTTATGCAAGAAAATTTGAGATTAGGAAAAACAGTGTCCCTGGATAAACTTATTCCATCGTATTATTTGAAAACGATGAAGAATCTGTATGATAATAGAAAAAATTCTACTGTTATCAAGTTAGCATATAGAATATTGGAATCTAGTGGTATATTAGATAACTATATAAGAGATGAAATCCGATTCTTTCTATGCAGCTCATTAGCTAGATTAAAGGATGAACGATTTAAAGTAGAAGTTCAAAATATTTCAGGGTATAAACACAACTTTTTATTTGGATTTTACTATAGGCAAATAGGTCGCTTTGGTGATGCAATTGACCGCTTTAACAAAGTTTTGGAGGAAAATCGTACTTACTCTCAGGCTAAGAGAGAGCTAGTTTTGCTGTATAATAAAATTGGGGAATATGATAAGGCTTATTTGATGGCTAAAGATAACTATGAAAATAATCGAAATAATCCCTACCATATACATGCCTATTTTCAAAGCGTTCTTTATCAAAGATAGGAAATCTTACCTAAAGTAGAAAAGAATACTGGAGTCTTTATTAAATGATTTTGAAAAGATTGATTCCCCAAGTGCACGAAACATGTTTTTAATTTCTAAAGCAAAGTATAAGATGGAAATTGAAGTAGATTATAAAGAAGTTCAATCTATATTAGATCAAGCTTGTTTAGAATTTCCAGAAGATAATACCTATTTGTTGCTATTTCAAGTTGACTTTTTTGAGAGAACAAAAAATTTATTTCAATTAGAAAAAGTGTTAGACCTCATGAAAAAATCTAATTTTAATAGGCAAAATAACAATTATTACAACGATTTTCTAAAATGCCAAATATATGTGAATGCGTTGAAGAATAATGAGATAGAGTGGAGAAGGTATATATCTAAACTTACCATATCAGAGAGTGCTAGGTTATCTATTGAAGAACGAGCAAAAAAACTTATGCAAAATTATTAAAAGGAGCAAACAACATGATTAACCGTTATTCACGCCCTGAGATGGCGAACATTTGGACTGAAGAAAATAAATACCGTGCTTGGCTTGAGGTGGAAATCTTGGCTGATGAGGCATGGGCTGAGTTGGGGGAAATCCCTAAGGAAGATGTGGCTTTGATTCGCGAAAAAGCGGACTTTGACATCGACCGTATTTTGGAGATTGAGCAGGAGACTCGCCATGACGTAGTGGCTTTCACGCGTGCGGTTTCTGAGACGCTTGGTGAAGAACGCAAGTGGGTCCACTATGGTTTGACTTCTACCGACGTGGTGGACACTGCCTACGGTTACCTTTACAAGCAAGCCAACGACATCATCCGTCGTGACCTTGAAAACTTCACCAACATCATCGCTGACAAGGCTAAGGAGCACAAGTTCACCATCATGATGGGTCGTACCCACGGTGTGCACGCTGAGCCTACAACTTTTGGTCTTAAATTGGCGACTTGGTACAGCGAAATGAAGCGCAATATCGAGCGTTTCGAGCATGCGGCTGCTGGTGTGGAAGCTGGTAAGATTTCTGGTGCGGTTGGTAACTTTGCCAACATCCCACCATTTGTAGAGCAATACGTCTGCGACAAGCTTGGCATCCGTGCCCAAGAAATCTCTACACAGGTCCTTCCTCGTGACCTTCACGCTGAGTACTTTGCAGTGCTAGCAAGCATTGCAACTTCTATCGAGCGTATGGCGACTGAGATTCGTGGTCTGCAAAAATCTGAACAGCGTGAAGTGGAAGAATTCTTTGCCAAGGGACAAAAAGGTAGCTCTGCTATGCCTCACAAACGCAACCCGATTGGTTCTGAAAATATGACCGGTCTGGCTCGTGTGATCCGCGGTCACATGGTGACGGCTTATGAAAATGTGTCTCTCTGGCATGAACGTGATATTTCGCATTCTTCAGCGGAGCGTATCATCACACCTGATACGACTATTCTGATTGATTACATGCTCAATCGCTTCGGCAATATCGTTAAGAATCTGACTGTTTTCCCTGAAAATATGCGCCGCAATATGAATTCAACTTTTGGTCTTATTTACAGCCAGCGCGTTATGCTGAGTCTGATTGAAAAAGGCATGACACGTGAAGAGGCTTATGACTTGGTACAGCCAAAGACGGCTTATTCTTGGGACAATCAAACAGATTTTCGTCCGCTACTAGAAGCTGATGAAGCTGTGACTTCTCGTTTAACACCAGAGGAAATTGACGATATTTTTAATCCAGTTTACTACACTAAGCGTGTGGATGATATTTTCCACCGTATAGGTTTGGATTAAAACAAACTAAAAAATCCAGTGAAATCAAGCTTGATTTCACTGGATTTTTGCTCTCTCACCAAGCAAAAGCATTGGTTGGGGTTTCTAAGGCTTTTAGCCAGGAGCTGTCAGAAACATGGCAGAGGGTAACAGAAAGTCCTGCCATATCTAGGCTTGTGATGAGGTGACCTGTTTTGACAAAGGGCAGTTTCAAGCCTTCTATATCCAACAGTTGAAGAATGTCATCTGTGAAAACGAGTTCTTCCAATTTTGAAGTACCGCCTAAGTTATTGATGAGGAGAATAAATTCTTGCCCTTCTTGCCACTTGAATTTCATTTTGATTTTGTTGACGAGCTCCACAGCAAGTAGCTCGGAAGATTCAAACGGAACCATTCGATAACCAGGTTCGCCATGGATTCCAATTCCGTAGGAAATTTGACCTTGGGGCAAATCAAAGATAGGCAACTGCTTGCTTGGCAAGGTGGCAGATTTTGTAGCTACTCCTAGTGTCGCAATGGAGGTGGACAGAGAAAGAGCGAGTTTTTCCAACTCATCCAGACTGGCTCCTTCTTTGGCAGCTTGCCCGAGAATTTTATGTAAAAGAATTGTTCCTGCAACTCCACGGTGACGGATTTGGAAGTTGCTTTTTTCGACTGAAATATCATCATGGGAAATGATGTATTTGACTGGAATTCCTTCCTTGCGTGCTTGATAAATGGCTTGGGAAAATTCTTTAATATCAGCATCGAAGTTTTTAATAATGACAAAAACGCCCTTGCCTTGATGCAGAAAACGAATGGTTTCTAGAATATGCTCCGCACAAGGTGGCACAAAAATGGGGCCACTAATAGCAGCGGTTAACATACCATCGCCCACATAGCCAAAATGAGCTGGTTCATGACCGCTGCCGCCACCCGAAATAATGGGCACGACAGAAGAATCGTGCTGATTATGATAAATGACGGGCAGTTGTTTCAGCTGTGAAAGGTGAGGATACATGCGGGTAATTGCATTGATGTTTTGCTGAATGCTTGAATGAATTGAATTGATAATGTGAACCATATACTTGCCTTAATTTTCTATAGCTGTTTTGATTAGTTGTGTTAAGAGCTGCGCCTGTTGCTGGTAATCTTGCTCAGATAAATCCAGCAGATGTTTGATAGCATTCGCAAGCGCTTGACTGTGATAATGAATGAAAAAATGATACTCCATTTCAGAATGGAAAGGACGGGAATGATATTCTCTGACGAGTTTGGCTACAAGCTGTTGACAGTAGGTTTGAAAATAAGAAGAAAAGTCATTTTGGTCAACGATGTCAAATAATTGTGCATAAAAACTCTTATTGACGCTAAAATAGTGCAGCAATTCTTGCAGCAGCTGATAGCCAGAGATATATTCCAGATTATCTGTGACTTGCTCTCGTAACTCCGTCTGAAAAATCCATTCTAATAATTCATACTTATCCAGAAAATGATTGTAAAAAGTTTGCCTGCGAATACCGGCGTCTTCCATAATTTGCCGAACAGAGATTTTTTCAAAAGCTTGTTCGGTCAGTAATTTTTTAAAGGATTTGGCAATCCTTTTTTTCGTGATTAAGGATAATGTCATTTTTACTCCTTAGTCTTTTCTGTTCTATCCTTAGTTTATCATGAATAATGCAATAGGAAAACTAAAAAAGTGGGACATATTTTTGCTTTTGTCCGTTCCAAAATGGAGCAAAGAATTTTACAATAAAAATAAGAAAAATAACGCAAAGGAGAAACTCATGAAAAAAATTATCAATCAACCAACGGCTGTTGTGGACGAAATGCTAGACGGTTTGGCTTATATCCACAGTGATTTAGTGCATCGTGTAGAAGACTTTGACATCATTACTCGAAATAGCGAAAAATCTGGCAAGGTAGCGATTATCTCAGGTGGCGGGAGCGGTCATGAGCCTGCTCATGCTGGCTTTGTGGGCGATGGTATGTTGTCAGCTGCGATTTGCGGAGCGGTCTTTACTTCCCCAACTCCTGACCAAGTCTTGCAGGCAATCAAAGAAGCAGACGAGGGCGCAGGTGTGTTCATGGTTATCAAGAATTATTCTGGCGACATCATGAACTTTGAAATGGCGCAGGATATGGCAGAAATGGAAGGCATCGAGGTGGCAAGTGTTGTTGTAGATGACGATATTGCTGTTGAAGATAGCCTTTATACGCAAGGTCGCCGTGGAGTTGCTGGTACCATTTTTGTTCATAAGATTTTGGGAAATGCTGCGCGTGCTGGAAAATCACTGAGTGAAATCAAGGCCTTGGCTGATGAATTGGTTCCTCAGATTCATACGGTTGGGCTGGCTCTCAGTGGAGCAACCGTTCCTGAAGTTGGGAAACCTGGCTTTGTGCTTGCTGATGACGAAATTGAATTTGGAATCGGCATTCATGGAGAGCCCGGCTATCGCAAAGAAAAAATGCAGCCGTCTAAAGACTTGGCACAAGAATTGGTGGCGAAATTAAAAGATTCTTTTGAATTCAAAGCAGGAGATAAAATCGGAATCCTTATCAATGGCATGGGTGCAACACCGCTCATGGAACAGTACGTCTTTGCCAACGATGTGGCTGGAATCCTTGCAGCAGCAGGTCTGGAAGTTGTTTACAAGAAATTAGGAAACTACATGACATCTATTGACATGGCAGGCATTTCTCTGACCTTTATCAAATTGGAATGTGAAGACTGGCTGGAAGCTTTGAACAGTCCAGTTGCAACGATTGCTTGGTAGGAGGTACGATATGGATGCAGCATTAGCAAAGAAATGGATGCTTCTCTTTAACGAAAAAATTCAAGCCAACAAAGACTACCTGTCAGAGTTAGACACGCCCATTGGTGACGGAGACCACGGTGGCAATATGGCGCGTGGTATGACAGCTGTCGTTGAAAATCTGGAAGGAAAAGATTTTGCCAATTCAGCAGAAGTCTTTCAAGCCGTCTCGATGCAATTGCTTAGCAAGGTTGGCGGGGCTTCTGGTCCTCTTTACGGCTCAGCCTTTATGGGAATAATGAAGGCGGAAAAAGAGGGTACTAGCTTGGCGGATGCTGTTCAAGCAGGGCTTGACATGATTCAAAAGCGAGGAAAAGCTGTTCCGGGTGAAAAAACCATGGTGGATGTCTGGTCTGGTGTGGTGACGGCTCTTCGAAAAGGAGAATTGACCAAAGACACCATTCATACTTTGGTTGAAGCGACGAAAGATATGAAAGCAACGAAGGGTCGGGCTTCTTATGTCGGAGAGCGTTCTATCGGACATATTGACCCCGGTTCGTATTCGTCAGGCTTGCTTTTTGAAGCCTTGCTAGAAGTGGAGGAAAAAGCATGACAGAAGTTGGGATTGTCATCGTTTCTCATTCAAAATGGATTGCTCAAGGCCTTGTGGATTTAATTTCAGAAGTTGCCAAGGATGTCTTGCTGACCTATGTAGGTGGTACAGAAGATGGCGGCATTGGTACAAGTTTTGAACAAGTCCAAACGGTTGTGGAAGCTAACAAAGCGGAGAAGATTTTAGCTTTCTTTGATCTTGGATCAGCTCGCATGAATCTGGAGCTGGTGGCAGATTTTTCAGATAAGGACATTATCATCAACAATGTTCCCATTGTTGAAGGGGCTTATACAGCAGCTGCTCTCTTGCAAGCTGGTGCAGATTTGGCAACTATTCAAGAACAATTGAAAGAATTGGAGATAAAAAAATAAAGGAGGCGGATTATGATTCAGTATCTCGGTGAATTTTTAGGAACCTTTATCCTAGTATTGCTTGGTGATGGGGTTGTTGCTGGGAATGTTTTGAGCAAGACAAAAGAGGAAGGAACTGGCTGGGTTGCTATCGTTTTAGGCTGGGGGATTGCTTGTACAGTGGCGGTTTATGTATCTGGATTTTTCAGCCCAGCTCACTTGAATCCAGCGGTCACATTTGCAATGGCTTCTATTGGAGCGATCAGTTGGGGACAGGTTTTTCCGTTCATTCTTGCACAAATGCTGGGTGCCATGGCTGCGGCTTTTGTTCTATGGCTTCACTATTACCCTCATTGGGCTGAAACGAAAGATTCAGGCTTGATTTTAGCCAGCTTTTCAACGGGTCCAGCCATTCGCCACACAGCTTCTAACTTTTTGGGGGAAGCACTGGGAACGGCCATTCTTGTCATCACGATTATGGCAATTGGTCCAAATAAAGTTGCTGCTGGTTTGGGTCCAATCATCGTAGGAACGGTTATTTTTGCAGTCGGTTTCTCACTTGGACCAACGACAGGCTATGCAATCAATCCTGCACGGGATTTGGGCCCGCGTATCATGCATGCTCTTTTACCAATCGCAAATAAAGGGGATTCTGACTGGTCCTATGCTTGGATTCCAGTCCTAGGTCCAATTGTCGGCGGTGTCGTAGGGGCTTTGTTTTATAATCTTGTTTTAAGCATGATGTAAGAATATCAAAGGCAAGATATTTAAAATAAAGGAATTATATACTTGTACACAACCACAAAGTATGATTGTCAAATTTACAAAAATCTTGTTTCAAAATACTACATATTGTGATTGGTGTAAACTGCGATATAGTTCCCTAAAATAAAACAAACGCGAGATGAACAGTAGTTTGTCTCGTGTTTAGTATATATTTTTTTCGAAATAGTACTTTTTTGTTTCAAAATTGGTCTAGATAGGTTATAATGAGGTCAAAATATAAAAAAAGAACAACTGGCATTCAGATGTTCTTTACGTAAAAATAATTAGTGATTTCCACTGCGTGACACGAACTTGATTTTAAAGAAATCACCACGTTTGTAGGCTTCGCTATACTCTAAAATTTGCCCTGTGCTTTCTAACTGTGTTGTTTTTACTTGAAAGACCGTTGGGAAGTTTGTGTCAATGTCCAGTAATGTTGCAACAGCTTCTGGCGTCGGGAAGATAATTTCATTGGTTTCTTCAAAGTGCTCATCATTCATATGAATATGATAGTCTTGTTTGAAGCGATTGTAGATAGAGCTGTAATATTCAAGATTTGGATAATTTGCATTGATATATTGCTCTGGGATATAGGATTGATGGTAGATGTAAGGGATATCTTTTGCTTTACGAAGTCTCTCAATTTTATAGTAAAATTGGTGTCCCTTCAAATCTAACTTATCAAGAAATTTCAAGTCGTTTCCGCGCTCGATCGATAAAACGGTCACTTGATCATTTTGGGTAGGAAATATCTCAACGTCAGAAAATTCAACGAGTTTGTGTTTGCGGGCACGTGATACAAATGTTCCTTTTCCTTGCTGGCGAATGATATATCCGTCTTTTGCTAGCTCGTTTAAAGCTCTGACAACAGTAATAGAACTCACATCGTACATTGTGATTAGCTCAGCTTCTGTATAAAATTTATCTCCATTCTCAAATTGACCTGAGATAATCTTGCTTTTGAGTTCGTCTTTAATGTATTGGTATTTAGGGATTGCCATGTTATTCACCTCTCTTTCGCTTCCCTCTCATAAAAAATTTTACCATAATTTTTCTTAAAATGGTTAAATTTATTAAATTTTTCAAAAACTATTGACATTTCATACAAAATATATTATATTAACCAATGTAAACGATTGTAAAATCAAAGATTTGTTGTATGAAAGAAGGGAATGACTTGGCAAGATTTGAGGTTAGAGAAGAATTTTATCTGAATCAACAGCCTTTAAAACTATTGTCTGGTGCCATTCATTATTTTCGGATTCAGCCAGAGGATTGGTATCATTCGCTTTATAATTTGAAAGCTCTGGGCTTTAATACGGTTGAAACCTATATTCCTTGGAATATGCATGAGCCGGAAAAAGGGCAATTTGATTTTGAAGGTAGCCTTGATATAGAAAAATTTCTCCAAATCGCTCAAGATTTAGGCTTGTATGCCTTGCTTCGTCCGTCACCTTATATTTGTGCAGAATGGGAATTCGGTGGTTTGCCTGCTTGGCTTTTGAAGGAGGAGATGAGGATTCGCTCTTCTGCTCCTGCTCATCTTGCAGCGGTTGCTAGTTATTACGATGAATTAATGCCGCGCTTAGTCCCGCATCTTTTGGAAAATGGCGGCAACATTCTCATGATGCAGGTCGAAAATGAATACGGCTCGTATGGCGAAGATAAGGAATATTTGAGAGCTGTTCGAGATATGATGCTAGAGCGAGGTGTGACGTGCCCACTCTTTACATCAGACGGACCCTGGCGTGCGGCGTTAAGGGCAGGGACGTTGATTGAAGATGATGTGCTGGTCACGGGAAATTTCGGCTCTAAAGCTGCTTATAATTTTGCAAATCTGCAAGCTTTCTTTGATGAGCATGGCAAGAAGTGGCCACTCATGTGTATGGAATTTTGGGACGGTTGGTTCAATCGTTGGAAGGAGCCAGTTGTCACGCGAGATCCAGAAGAGTTGGCTGAAGCGGTTCACGAAGTCTTGCAACAAGGCAGTATCAATCTTTATATGTTTCATGGTGGGACAAACTTTGGTTTTATGAATGGCTGTTCAGCGCGAGGAAACATTGATCTGCCGCAAGTGACATCTTATGATTACGAAGCTCTCCTTGATGAACAAGGAAATCCAACACCTAAATACTTTGCTATTCAGCGAATGTTAAAAAAATATTATCCAGAGTATCCACAAATGGAGCCGTTGGTAAAAGAATCGTTTGAGTTAAAGGATATTCCGCTCAGTGAGAAAGTTAGTTTATTTGAGACTTTAAAAGATGTAGCGCAGCCAATCGAGAGCTTGTATCCTATGAAAATGGAGGAGTTGGGCCAAAATGTTGGCTATCTACTCTATCGTACAGAAGCGGAATGGGATGCGGACGAGGAACGGATTCGTGTCATTGATGCGCGTGACCGCATGCAGCTTTTTGTAGACGGGAACTTCATCACCACTCAGTATCAGACAGAAATTGGTGAAGACATCTTTGTTCCCCGGCAGAAGCAATCCACGCATCAGATTGATATTTTTATAGAAAATATGGGGCGCGTCAATTATGGGCACAAACTGTTGGCAGAAAGCCAGCACAAGGGCATTCAGACTGGAGTCTGCAAGGATTTGCACTTTATGCTCCATTGGAAACAGTATGTGCTGGATTTCAAGCACCCAGAAAAAATTGATTTCACGAAAGAATGGCATGAAAAACAGCCAGCTTTCTATGCGTTTGATGTCGAATTGAAAGCGCTTAAAGACACGTATATTGATTTGACCCACTTTGGCAAAGGAATTGTTTTTGTCAACGGTGTCAATATCGGTCGCTTCTGGGAAGTCGGACCGACCTTATCGCTGTATATTCCACATGGTCTCTTAACTATCGGAAAAAATCGTATCATTATTTTTGAAACTGAAGGGAAATACAGCGAATTCATTCATTTAGTTCACAAACCTACATTTAAAACAATAAAGGGGGCAAAATTATGACAATTGTAGGGAATCGGATTGATGGACGTTTGATCCACGGGCAAGTAGCCAATCTTTGGACTACAAAATTAAACATCTCACGTATCATGGTAGTAGATGATGAAGTAGCGGAAAATGCTATTGAAAAAAGCGGCTTGAAATTGGCGACACCAGCTGGTGTGAAATTGAGTGTTTTACCAGTTGCAAAAGCAGCAGAAAATATTCTAGCCGGCAAATATGATAGCCAACGCCTGCTCATTGTTGCGAGAAAGCCAGACCGCTTTTTGAAATTAGTAGAAGCAGGTGTACCAATTGAAACGCTCAATGTGGGCAATATGTCGCAAACACCTGAAACGCGATCGATCACACGCTCAATTAACGTGGTAGATGAAGATGTGGCAGTATTTAACAAACTGCATGATAAAGGTGTGACAATAACAGCTCAAATGGTTCCAAATGATCCAGTTGAAGACTTTATGAAATTATTGAAATAAATTTAGGAGGTCATTGTTATGATACAATGGTGGCAAATTCTCTTACTGACGCTGTATTCAGCGTATCAAATTTTGGATGAGTTGACGATTAACTCATCAGCTGGCTCCCCTGTTTTTGCAGGTTTTATCACTGGTCTGGTCATGGGAGATTTGAAGACTGGTTTGTTTATTGGTGGTAGTCTCCAACTCGTTGTGCTTGGGGTTGGTACATTCGGTGGTGCCTCTCGGATTGACGCAACTTCTGGTGCGGTTCTTGCAACAGCATTCTCTGTGGCAACAGGTATGAAATCAGAACTCGCTATTTCAGCTATTGCCGTTCCGGTAGCAGCCTTGCTGGTTTATACAGACGTTCTTGGACGTTTCTCTACGACTTACTTTGCACATCGTATTGATGCAGCGGTTGAAAAATTTGACTACAAAGGCATTGAACGCAATTACTTACTAGGTGCCATTCCGTGGGGACTTTCACGTGCACTTCCAGTATTTCTGGCTTTGTGGCTCGGTGGAGACGCTGTAAAAGCCTTCTCAGACTGGCTTGCCAATAATGCACAATGGATTGCAGATGGATTGATTCTTGCAGGTAAAATGCTTCCTGGTGTCGGTTTTGCAATTTTGCTTCGTTACCTTCCAGTCAAGAAAAATCTTCATTATCTTGGTTTAGGTTTTGCCATTACAGCTATGTTGAAAGTTGTTTTTGACTATATTTCAACATTGGCAGCTGCTTCAGGAGCTGTCAAACAAATCGCTACAGCTCTTGGTGGTGCAAAATTTGAAGGCCTACCAATGATTGGAATTGCGATTATTGGCTTTGCCTTGGCAACAATCAACTATAAAAATGCAACTAATAAACAAGTCGTGACTGTTGCTGCAGAACAATCAGAAAGTGGGGAAATTGACGATGACGAACTCTAATTATAAATTAACAAAAGAAGATTTTAACCAAATCAACCGTCGTAGTCTCTTTACTTTCCAATGGGGTTGGAACTACGAGCGTATGCAAGCGTCAGGCTATCTTTATATGATTTTGCCGCAATTGCGCAAGATATATGGAGACGGTACGCCAGAATTAAAGGAAATGATGCGGACACATACGCAATTCTTCAACACATCTAACTTTTTCCATACTTTAGTAACAGGGATTGACCTAGCACTTGAAGAAAATGAAGGAGTTGTGGCTAAAGATACCGTTACAGGGATTAAAACTGGTTTAATGGGGCCATTTGCAGCGATTGGCGATGCGATTTTTGGTTCTACTATTCCTGCTATTATGGGTGGTCTGGCTGCTGGACTTGCTGTTGAAGGCAATCCTCTTGGAATTTTCCTTTGGATAGCTGTGACAATCGCAATCAATGTCTTCCGTTGGAAACAATTAGAGTTTGCCCATAAAGAAGGGGTGAAATTAGTTACAACCATGCAGGACAAATTGTCTGCCATCACAGATGCTGCAACAGTTCTTGGTGTTTTCATGGTGGCGGCCTTGATTGCTACGATGATTAACTTTAAGTTTACCTATACACAAAGTTTCGGTGGTGTAACCTTCAATCTTCAAGAAACATTGGATAAAATCTTCCCACGTTTGGTGCCAGCATTGTTTACAGGTTTTGTTTATTGGCTACTTGGTAAGAAAGGTATGAATTCAACAAAAGCAATCTTTATCGTGATTATTATTGCAATTGGTGTTTCTGCATTTTCACACTTTACTCATACACCAATCTTAGGTGTTTAAAAGGAGCTTCTCTATAAATGACAAAACAACTTGTATTGGTCAGTCACGGTCGCTTTTGCGAAGAATTGAAGAAAAGCACCGAAATGATTATGGGGCCACTGGACTTCATTCATACAGTTCCCCTGCTTCCAGAAGAAGGAATAGACGATTTTACTGCTAAATTTTCAGCAACTGTAAAAGATTTAGATGATTATATCGTCTTTGCCGACCTGCTTGGTGGAACGCCTTGCAATGTCGTTAGCCGTCTGATTTTGGAAGGACTCCAAATTGAACTTTATGCAGGGATGAATATGCCAATGGTGATTGAATTTATCAATTCTGCCCTGACTGGCGTTGAAGCAAAATATATCGAAAAAGCGAACAAATACATCGTGAAAGTCAATGATGTATTAGCAGAAATGAACGATGACGAAGATGAATAAAGGAGTGTCTAGCTAATAGTCGCTGAAAAACACGTCCTTGCTTGAATTGCTTCAATGAGCAATCTGTATAACTAAGGGGGCTGGGGCAAGAAAATGGATTTCTTTGAAATCATCATTTTCCCACTCCCTTTCTTTTAGTTAGCATTGCAAAGCAGAAAGGAGAACCATGCTAGATTATACAAAGGAAGACTTGCTTGAATTAGGTGCGGAAATCACCACACGGGAAATCTATCAACAGCCGCAAGTTTGGCAGACAGCTTTTGAAAATTATAAAGCGCAAGCTGATGAGATTGCTGCTTTTCTGAATAATATTGATGAAAAGTATGATTATATCAAGGTTATTTTGACAGGGGCTGGGACATCAGCTTATGTCGGAGAGACCCTTTTGCCTTATTTCAGAAAGATTTACGATGAGCGCAAGTGGAACTTTAATGCCATTGCAACGACAGATGTTGTCGCTAATCCGCTTGCTTATCTGCACAAGGAAGTACCAACTATTTTGGTTTCTTTTGCCCGTAGTGGCAATTCACCAGAGAGTGTTGCGGCAGTTGACTTGGCAAAAGACATAGTTGAGGAACTTTACCAAATCACGATTACATGTGCAGCAGAAGGCAAATTAGCCCAGCAAGCACATGGTGATGAACGCAATTTGCTCTTGCTCCAACCTGCGCCGTCAAATGATGCTGGCTTTGCCATGACATCGAGCTTTACGTCTATGATGTTGACAGCCTTGCTCGTTTTTGCCAAAACAGACTTAGTTACAAAAGAAGAGAAAATTTCTGCTTTGATAGCCTTGAGCCAAGAGATGTTAGACTCAGCAGCAGCCATTCAAAAGATGGTTTCCTTAGATTATAATCGTGTCATTTATCTGGGAGCAGGTCCTTTCTTTGGCTTGGCGCATGAAGCCCAGCTGAAAATTTTGGAATTGACCGCAGGACAGGTAGCAACGATGTATGAAAGTCCCATCGGTTTTCGCCACGGTCCAAAATCGTTAGTGAATGAAGAAACGGTCGTTGTGGTATTTAGCTCGACAGATACTTATACCAAATTATACGATCTTGACTTAGTACGAGAAGTAGCTGGAGATGAGATTGCCCGCAAGGTAATTTTATTGACAGATCAAAAAGAAGATTTGGAAAATGTTGAACAAGTCATTCTTTCTAGTCAATATCTTGTGGATGATGTTTATCGCGTATTCCCTTATATTGTTTATGGTCAATTATTTGCCTTGTTGACAGCCCTCAAGGTGAAAAATCGTCCAGACACACCGTCTCCGACAGGTACTGTCAACCGTGTCGTGCAAGGCGTTATCATTCATCCATTTGACAAAGAATAGGAAGGAATCCATGGAAAAATTAAGGATTAGTCACGAAAAATTAGCACACTTAAAGAATCTTTCAGATGAAAATGACATTATTGGAGCTTTGGCGATTGACCAGAGAGGTTCGTTGAAAAAAATGCTGGCAAGTGGCGCACATGCTGTATCAGGAAATGAAGCGCTCATTGAATTTAAACAATTGATTTCCAGTCAGTTGACTCCGTATGCTACTTCTATCCTTTTGGATCCAGAATTCGGTGTACCTGCTACCAAATTACGTGCAGCAGAATGCGGTCTTATCGTTGCCTATGAAAAAACAGGTTATGATGCGACAACAGAAGGGCGCCTGCCAGACTTGCTACCAAATTGGTCGGTTAAACGCATGAAAGAGTTAGGCGCTGACGCAGTCAAAGTTTTGATTTACTATGATGTAGATGATAAGCCTGAAATCAACGACATCAAACAAGCCTGGGTTGAACGTGTAGGAAGTGAATGTGTGGCAGAAGACATTCCTTACTTCCTTGAAATCTTGACTTATGATAGGAAGCGTGCTAGTGTAGTAGATGCAGATTATGCGAAAGTAAAACCACACAAAGTCAATGAAGCCATGAAGCTCTTTTCAAATCCGCGCTACAATGTTGATGTTTTGAAAGTGGAAGTACCGGTCAATATGAATTTTGTCGAAGGGTTTACGAAAGGCGGAGTTGAAGCTGTCTACAACCTCGCGGAAGCCAAGACATTTTTCAAAGAGCAGTCTGATGCAACTCATCTGCCCTTTATTTTCCTGAGTGCTGGAGTTAGCGCAGAGCTTTTCCAAGAAACGCTGAAAGTGGCGCATGAAGCGGGTTCTCAATTTAACGGTGTCCTTTGCGGACGTGCTACTTGGAAAGACGCAGTTACGGTCTTTGCAGATCAAGGAACAGATGCAGCTAAAGCTTGGCTAGATGAAGCGGGGCGTCAAAATATTGAAGACTTGAATCGTGTTTTACGTGAAACAGCTGTTTCGTGGACGGAAAAACTAAAAATTTAAAATAGGCAAACCTAAATTTGTAATAAAAACAAGGAAAGTTGTATGAAATCTTATCAAGAAGCTATTTTTGGAACATTTCAAGGAAAAGATATTGTTGCTTACACATTTGAAAATGACTTGGGCTATCGTTTGAAAGTCATGACTTACGGTGCGACTGTCTTAGAGTATGTCACTCCGGACAAAAATCATGAATTTGCAAATATCGTGGTGGGGTTTAATCATTTTGATGCCTATGTAGGCAACAGCCCTAAATATGGTGCAAGCGTCGGACCAGTTGCAGGACGGATTGCAAAAGCACAGTTTGAGCTGAATGGCGAAACCTATCAGTTAGAAGTCAACAACGCAGAAAATTGCAATCATAGCGGTTCTACTGGCTGGGACAGTGCTATTTTTCAAGTTGAGGAAGTCACAAATGAAGGCGTCACTTTCTATACCGAACGTGCAGATGGAACGGGTGGTTTTCCGGGAAATCTGAAAGCCTGGGTTTCTTATACTTTAACGGAACTAGGTGAGTTAGAGATTTCTTACCAAGTTCAGACGGACAAGGATACCTTGGTCAATCCAACCAATCACAGTTATTTCAATTTATCGGGCGATTTCAGTCAACCGATTGATCATTGTATTTTGCAGCTGAATACTCTCGGTGTCTATCCTATCGCACCAGATGGAATACCTGCTAAAATACCAGATTCAGAACATAACTTTGTAAAACAGCTTTGCCAAGGCGTTTCTATGAAGGATATTTTTGCAGATCAAGATGAGCAGATTCAGATTGTGTCAGGCTTAGATCATCCATTTGTTTTGGATAAAAAACAGGAATATGCTGGCTCTCTTTATGAGCCAGAATCTGGACGTTATCTCACTTTCAAAACTAGTGCACCTTGTTTGGTGACTTACTCAGCAAATTTTGTGGATGACACGGTCATTTTAAATGGGCATCCCATGATTCAGCACAATGGCTTAGCTCTTGAAACTCAGGCGCTTCCTGATGCCATTCATAGCGACTTGAAAGCAGATGTTATCTTAAAAGCGAGTGAGATTTTTACCAGCACGACCATTTATCATGCAACAACTAAATAACACGATATATTGAAACGATAGATTATTTGTCTGTCGTTTTTTTATTTGAAATATCCAGCATTATCAAATAAAGACTTTCTAGTCTTTTTCATAATAACACTCCCTTCAATTTCTATTTGTAAAACCTAAGTTCAAACTAACTTACTAACCTGATTTTTTGTTATAATAGTAGTTATGAGTAGAATTTTGGATAATGAATTGATGGGAGACGAGGAGCTCGTAGAGCGCACATTGCGTCCCCAGTATTTACGAGAATACATCGGTCAAGACAAGGTCAAAAATCAACTGAAAATTTTCATTGAGGCAGCTAAACTGCGAGATGAAGCACTAGATCACACGTTGCTTTTTGGACCTCCAGGGTTGGGAAAGACCACTATGGCTTTTGTCATTGCCAATGAACTGGGAGTCAATCTCAAGCAAACTTCGGGTCCAGTTATTGAGAAAGCGGGCGATTTGGTAGCAATCTTGAACGATTTGGAGCCGGGAGATGTTCTCTTTATTGATGAGATTCATCGCTTGCCTATGTCTGTTGAAGAGGTGCTCTATAGCGCTATGGAAGATTTTTACATTGATATTATGATTGGAACGGGTGAGGCGAGCCGTAGTGTTCACTTGGACTTGCCACCGTTTACTTTGATTGGCGCCACGACCAGAGCTGGTATGCTGTCCAATCCTTTACGAGCTCGTTTTGGCATTACTGGGCACATGGAATATTATGCAGAAGCAGATTTGACCGAGATTGTGGAGCGGACGGCAGACATCTTTGAAATGGAGATTACGCATGAAGCAGCTGAAGAATTAGCACTGCGCAGTCGGGGTACGCCTCGGATTGCCAATCGGCTTCTCAAGCGCGTACGAGATTTTGCTCAAATCATGGGAGATGGCTTGATTGATGCTCATATCACTGATCAGGCTTTATCAATGCTGGACGTGGATCAAGAAGGGCTGGATTATGTAGATCAGAAGATTCTCAAGACCATGATTGAAGTGTATGGCGGTGGTCCGGTTGGTCTGGGGACTCTGTCTGTCAATATCGCAGAAGAGCAGGAAACGGTAGAAGACATGTATGAGCCTTATTTGATCCAGAAAGGATTTGTTATGCGAACTCGAACAGGGCGCGTGGCAACTCGTAAAGCTTACGAGCATTTGGGTTATGAATATTTGGAGAAATAACATGCTGTCAGAAAAAGAGATTTTACATGCGTTTTCATCAGACCAAGATATGATGACTATCTTACAGATTATCTATGACTTGCAATTGAAAGACAGCTGGCTTTGTGCTGGTTCGGTGCGAAATTTCATCTGGAATATCCTGTCGGACAAGCCCGGCTTTGATACAGAGACGGATGTGGATGTGATTTTCTTTGACCCAGATGTTTCTTATGAGGAAACACTCAACATTGAAAATCGGCTCAAGCGAGAAATTCCACATTACCATTGGGAAGTCAAGAATCAAGTCTATATGCATATCCACAGTCCAAATACCCAATCTTATACTAGCTCGCAAGATGCCATGAGTAAATATCCAGAGCGCTGTACAGCTGTGGGTTTACGTTTGTTGGATAATAGACAGCTGGAACTCTTTGCGCCTTATGGCTTAGACGACATTCTCCATTTTCGTGTTCAGCCGACTCTGCATTTCTTAACAGATCCAGCGAGAAAAGCTCTTTATGAACAACGACTGAGCAAAAAGAATTGGCAGAAGAAGTGGAACAATCTTCAAATTGAATTTCTTTAAAATTTCTCAAAAATAGTAAAATCTTTAAGAAAAATTTAAGTCAATATCGGTATACTATAATCACAAGTTGAGAAGAACTTAACTTGAACTCCTAAAAACTTTTCTTTTTCATAATAATCTCCCTATAAGAGTCGCCCAATCGGCGGCTTTTGTGTTTTTAAAAGAATTCAAAAATTCTCAGGGGTTTAAATTCCTATTTTTTTAGATTTTGTTATAATAGTAAAGAGGTCTATGCTATGAAAAAAATTGTGTTTGTTTGCTTGGGAAATATCTGTCGCAGTCCAATGGCAGAATTTGTGATGAAAGATTTGACAGATGATGTTTATGTTGAAAGTCGGGCGACTTCAGACTGGGAGCATGGCAATCCAATCCACTCTGGAACGCAGGCGATTTTTAAAAAATATGCCATTCCTTATGACAAAAGCAAAACTTCTCAACAAATTTCACAGCAGGATTTTGTAGACTTTGATTATATTATCGGAATGGATAAATCCAATTTTCAAGATTTGAGGAAAATTGCACCGGGAAAATATCTGGAGAAAGTATTTCAATTTGAAGAGAGAAGTGTGCCAGATCCTTGGTACACAGGTGATTTTGACGAGACTTATCGGCTTATTTTGGCAGGTTGTCAGAAATGGATTGAGCGCGTGAAGAGCGAAGATTAGTGGAGAGAATGGATACATTAAAAGAATTTTACGAAAAGTACAAAATTTATCTCACAAGGCATAACTTGGAATTGCTAGCAGTAACGGTTATTGTCCTATCAGCGATGGTGGCTTTTACATCAGGTATTCCCAGTCAAGGGGCATTGACCTTGGATAAAGGAGCACTCAAATATAATGGCAGCCTTGTTCGTGGTAAAATGAATGGTCAAGGAACCTTAACCTTTAAAAATGGGGATACTTATAAAGGTAATTTTAAGAACGGTACTTTTAATGGGAAAGGAACCTTTACAGCTAAAGCTGGTTGGAAGTATGAAGGCAACTTTGTGAATGGACAGCCTGAAGGGCAAGGCAAATTAACAACAGAAAATAATGTTGTCTACAAGGGAAAGTTTAAACAGGGGATTTATCAAAATGCGCATTAAATGGTTTTCATTAGTGAGGATTACAGGATTACTCCTAGTTCTGCTCTATCATTTCTTCCAGAAAGCTTTTCCTGGTGGGTTTATTGGTGTGGATATTTTCTTCACTTTCTCAGGCTTTTTGATTACGTCTCTTTTAATTGATGAATTTTCCAGAAACAAGGAAATTGATGTTAAAGGATTCTTAAGACGTCGCTTTTATCGGATTGTGCCACCGCTTGTCTTTATGATTTTGATTATCATGCCCTTTACCTTGCTGATTCGGAAGGATTTTGTGGCTGGTATTGGGACGCAAATCGCTGCTGCGCTCGGCTTTGTGACAAATTTTTATGAAATTTTGTCTGGTGGAAATTACGAGAGTCAATTTATCCAACATCTCTTTGTGCACACATGGAGCTTGGCGTTGGAAATGCACTACTATATCTTGTGGGGCTTGGCGACATGGTATTTAGCTAAGAAAAGTAAAACAGTCGGGCAATTTCGAGGGCTTATCTTTCTCGTTTCGTTCGCTTTCTTCTTGATTAGTTTTCTTTCTATGTTTGTCAGAAGCTTCTTCGTTTCAAACTTTTCTGTGATTTACTTTTCAAGTTTCACGCATATCTTCCCGTTTTTTGCAGGAAGTATTTTAGCGACACTTTCGGGTGTGAGTGATTTGGGAGCACCTTTTCGTAAAATGGAGCAGGCGCTTGATTTAAAAAAGACCTTTTATCTACTTGGTGGTAGTTTTGTAGCTTTGCTGTTATTAACGTTCCTCCTAAGATTTGATAATTTATTGACTTATCTGTTTGGTTTCCTTTTGGCGACGGTATTTTCAGTCGTGATGATTTTGGCAACACGTGTGCTTCATGATAAAACGTCGCATGTTGATGAGCCGCCTGTTATCACATTTATTGCAGATACGAGTTACGGCGTGTATTTGTTCCATTGGCCGTTTTACATCATCTTTTCCCAATTGATGGGCAATGGATGGGCAGTTCTATTGACAACCGTGCTTTCCTTTGCCTTGGCTGCTTTCTCTTTCTATCTGTTAGAGCCGACATTAGCAGGTAGAGAGCCAAAAGTATTTGGCTTGAAGATGGACATCAAGCAAATCACAACGCCTGTATTTTATAGTTTGATTCCATTAACACTGGTCGCTTTGGTCATGATCGTGACTGCTCCGAAAATTGGTGCTTTTGAAGAAAATTTGCTCGTCAATGGGTTAAATCAAGCTGACAGTAAAATGCAGATCACTCGTACCCAAGCTGATAATGTGAGTGCCAGTCAATACAATGTAGCAAAGGGTACGACCGTTATCGGAGATTCGGTAGCTTTGCGAGCAAGTGAATGGCTCAAGCAGGCTATGCCGGAAATTCAAGTGGATGCAGCAGTCAGTCGAAACTTAGAATCGGGCTTGCAAGTCTATCAAACTGATATTTCAAACAAAGTACTTCTGGAAACAGTGGTCTTAGCCTTGGGAACTAATACGGTTGATAACTACGAAAGTTTGCTCAATCAATTTATTGCAAAATTACCGAAAGGTCATCGCTTAATCTTGGTAACGCCTTATGACGGACGCACAGCGCATGATGGGACCAGTATCGCTGTAAAAACCCGTCAGTATGAATTGGAATTGGCGAAAAAATACGATTATGTATTTGTAGCGGATTGGTATCAAACTGCTATCCAACACCCAGAAATTTGGTATGGAACTGACTATGTGCACTTTGGCTCGGAGACAACAACGATCACCAAGGGCGGTGAACTCTATGCACAAACCGTCAAACAAGCCATTGATGAAGCTGTGAAAAAAGGAACAGTGAAGAAATAATAGTAATAATTAGAAGTCATGGATTGCCTTGCGATTCATGACTTTTGTGTGCTGTAAAAAGATAGTAGGGTAGAACGAGGGTGTAGGAATACACAGCAAAAATGCTCTTTTTTACATAACTTTTGTTTTTGGAAATCTTGAAAAAGTATGTGAAATATATAATTTTAAGTTTTAAACTTCACAAACAATGTTTTAAAATATAGTAGAAAACTCATATTTTGAAATAAATTCACAATATAAAAGAAAAAGTTTGTGAAGTTTACTTGAAAGTGTTTACAAGAGAAAGAAAATAAGGTATAATAATCTTGTGAAAAAATTAACAAAGGATTTGTAAAAATCCTGAGAACCATTGGAGGAACACATGGCTGATAAAAAAACATTAACTCCCGAAGAAAAAAAGTTAGCTGCTGAAAAGCATGTTGACGAACTCGTTCAAAAAGGGCTAGTTGCTCTGGAAGAAATGAGAAAATTAAATCAAGAACAAGTAGACTACATTGTTGCAAAAGCTTCAGTTGCTGCTCTCGATGCACATGGTATCTTAGCAGAACATGCTGTTAAAGAAACAGGTCGCGGTGTCTTTGAAGACAAAGCAACAAAAAACCTTTTTGCCTGCGAACATGTTGTTAACAATATGCGTGGTGTTAAAACTGTTGGTGTGATTGAAGATGATCCTATTACAGGTTTAACGAAAATTGCTGAACCAGTCGGAGTAATCTGCGGAATCACTCCAACGACCAACCCAACTTCAACAGCGATTTTTAAATCATTGATTTCGTTGAAAACGCGGAATCCAATTATCTTTGCTTTCCACCCATCTGCTCAAGAATCTTCTGCTCATGCGGCACAAATCGTACGTGATGCAGCGATTGCAGCAGGTGCACCTGAAAACTGTGTTCAATGGATTACACAGCCATCTATGGAAGCAACAACAGCTTTGATGAACCACGAAGGGATTGCAACAATCCTTGCGACTGGTGGGAACGCCATGGTAAAAGCTGCTTATTCATGCGGCAAACCTGCTCTTGGAGTTGGTGCTGGTAACGTTCCAGCTTACGTTGAAAAATCAGCAAATATCCGCCAAGCAGCACATGATATCGTGATGTCCAAATCATTTGATAATGGTATGGTCTGTGCATCTGAGCAAGCTGTGATCATTGATAAAGAAATCTATGATGAATTTGTAACAGAATTCAAATCTTACCATACTTACTTTGTCAACAAAAAAGAGAAAGCGCTTTTGGAAGAATTCTGTTTTGGTGCAAAAGCCAACAGCAAGAACTGCGCTGGTGCAAAATTGAACCCAAATATTGTTGGTAAACCAGCTACGTGGATTGCTGAGCAAGCAGGATTCAAAGTACCAGAAGGTACGAATATCTTGGCCGCTGAATGTGCAGAAGTTGGAATTAAAGAACCATTGACTCGTGAAAAATTATCACCTGTTATTGCGGTTTTGAAAGCTGAAGATACTGAAGATGGACTTAAAAAAGCTCGTCAAATGGTTGAATTTAATGGTCTAGGACACTCAGCTGCTATCCATACAAAAGACGAAGCTCTTGCAAAACGTTTCGGTACGGAAATAAAGGCAATGCGTATTATCTGGAACTCTCCATCTACCTTTGGTGGTATCGGTGATGTATACAACGCCTTCATTCCATCATTAACACTTGGATGTGGTTCATACGGACACAACTCAGTTGGTGATAACGTATCAGCTATCAACCTTCTTAACATCAAGAAAGTAGGGAAACGTAGAAATAATATGCAATGGTTTAAAGTTCCTTCAAAAATCTACTTCGAACGTAACTCAATCCAATACCTTCAAACTTGCGAAGGTATCGAACGTGTCATGATTGTTACCGATAAATCAATTGAAAAACTCGGTTTTGTACAACGTGTGATTGACCAATTGAATCTTCGTAAAAACAAAGTCACGATTCAAGTCTTCTCAGATGTTGAACCAGATCCAGATATCACAACAGTTCGTCGTGGTGTTGAAGTAATGCGCTCGTTTGAACCAGACACTATCATTGCCCTTGGTGGTGGTTCACCAATGGATGCGGCTAAAGGTATGTGGATGTTCTATGAACAGCCAGATGTTGACTTCGGTGACCTCGTTCAAAAATTCATGGATATCCGTAAACGCGCCTTCAAATTCCCATCACTTGGTAAGAAAGCACAATATATTGGTATTCCAACAACATCTGGTACAGGTTCAGAAGTAACACCGTTTGCAGTTATCTCTGATAAGGCAAATAATCGTAAATACCCAATCACTGACTACGCTTTGACACCAACCATTGCAATTGTTGACCCTGCTTTGGTAGAATCTGTTCCAGCATTTATTGCTGCTGACACAGGTATGGATGTCTTGACACACGCAACTGAAGCTTATACTTCTAACTTTGCCAATGACTATACAGATGGTATTGCTCTTCAAACCATCAAGTTAGTCTTCAAATACTTGGAAAAATCTGTAAAAACAGCTGACCCAGAAGCACGTGAAAAGATGCACAATGCCTCTACAATGGCTGGTATGGCCTTTGCAAATGCTTTTCTTGGGATGAGTCACTCAATGGCGCATAAGATTGGTGCTGTTCACCACACCATTCACGGACGTACAAATGCTATTTTACTTCCTTATGTTATCCGTTACAATGGAACTCGTCCATCTAAAACTACAACATGGCCTAAGTACAATTACTGGAAAGCTGATGAAAAATTCCAAGATATCGCTCGTATGCTAGGTCTTCCTTGCTCAACGCCAGAAGAAGCGGTTGAAGCGTATGCTAAAGCTGTTTATGACCTTGGTGTAGCGGTTGGTATCAAGATGAACTTTAAAGATCAAGGTATTGATGAAAAAACTTGGAAAGATAGCTTACATGATATTGCCGTTCTTGCTTATGAAGACCAATGTTCACCAGCCAATCCGCGCTTGCCAATAGTTACTGACATGGAAGAAATTATGGCTGATGCCTACTATGGCTATGCAGAACGTCCAGGACGTCGTAAATAGACAGTAAAGTTTGTTCTGATTTGAATCGTTCGTCATTGTACAGACAATGTATTCAGATTTTTAGACCTAAATCAGTTTATCAGTCACATCTCCCTGCTTTTGTAGGGAGATTTTTCTATTTGAAGAGAGTGTCCTTTCTCTTTCCTTGTATTGTATGCGTTTTTCTGTAAACTAGTTGTGAAAAAAGGAGGACGGTCATGTTTCAATTGTTAGTGTTTGATATGGACGATGTCATTGTGGATACAGAAAATCTTATACTTCTCTTTGCCCTAAAATATCATAATAGACTGATAAGTTTTGAATCTGTAAATTTGATACTAAAATAATGAAAAGTTGATGTTGCAAAAAGCATTATGAGTGTTATAATATAATTGTGTAAGCGGTTTCTAAAATAGATGATATTTATAAAAATAAGGAGGAAATATAATGTCAGTATTTTATGTTCCATCAGTTAATCTTATTGGTTGTGGTGTGATTAATGAAATAGGTGATCATATCAAAGAATTGGGGTATAAGAAAGCTCTTTTGGTGACAGACCATTATATTGCAAGCAGTGACATTTTACCTAAGGTAACTGCACCACTTGATAAGGAAGGCATTGAGTATGTCGTTTTTAGTGATGTTGAGCCAAATCCAACTGTTAAAAATGTTGAAGATGGTTTAGCTGTTTTGCGAGATAATAATTGTGATTTTATTATTTCACTTGGTGGTGGTTCGCCACAAGATGCTGCAAGTAGTATTTCAATTCTTGCAACGAATGGCGGGCGTCCGCAAGATTACGAAGGTGTTCACAAATCAAAAGAAAAAGGCTTGCCGGTTGTAGCAATCAATACGACAGCAGGAACATCAGCTGAAATCACGATTAACTATGTTATTACTGACGAAGAGCGTAAAGTGAAAATGGTTATGGTTGATAAGAATAGCCTTGCACTCCTGTCAGTAAATGATCCAGAATTGATGATTTCAAAACCAAAAGCTTTGACAGCTGCAACAGGTATGGATGCTCTTACACATGCGGTTGAAGCTTTGGTAACACCAGGTGCGTATAATGTAACGAAAAAATTGTCTATTGGTGCAATTGAGTTAATTAAAGAATTTTTACCTCGTGCTGTTGAAAATGGCCATGACATTGAAGCACGTGAAGCTATGGTTAATGCGATTTTCCTAGGTGGTATGGCCTTTAATAATGCTGGGCTAGGTTATGTACACTCTATGGCTCATCAACTTGGAGCAGTTTACAATCTTCCTCACGGTGTTTGCTGTGCCATGCTTTTACCAGTTGTAGAGCGTGAAAATGCGAAACGTGTGCCAGAAGCATTCCGAAATGTTGCAAAAGCTCTTGGTCTCCATACGGAAGGTAAAAGTGATAAAGAATGCGCTGATTATGCCATTTCTGAAATTGAAAAATTATCAGCAACTGTGGGCATTCCGAAAAAATTGACAGAACTGGACATTAAAGAAGAGGAATTTGACTTTGAATACCTTTCTAAAAATGCACTCATTGATGCTTGTGCACCAGGAAATCCATTTATGCCAACCTTAGAAGAAACGATTGCTCTTTACAAAGAGTTGTTTTAAGTGCTGATTTGTCGTAAAAATAAAAAAGCGAGATAGAACTAATATTTGAAAATTTTTAATTAGTAGTTTCAACTTCGCAAAGTTGTTCAATAGCCTCTCGGGCTGTCAAAGTGGTGAATGAAGAGAAACGCAGTTTTCGTCAAAAATACTCATCTAAGCTTGAAAAATGACTAAGGAGTGGTTTGCTTTGCTGTAACCTTAAAGAAGTATTTAGATATTAGCTACTACATCAAAAGCTTTTTGCTATTATAAAATAAGGCAGGGATAATATTGTCTCTGCCTTTTATTTGCGTTCGTCTTTTGGGGAATGTCCAAAATAGGTACGATATTTGTCATAAAAGTAAGTTTTATTTGAAAATCCAACACTTTGTGCTACCTCGTAAATTGGCATACGTGTAGATAGGAGAAGATGTTTAGACGGACGCCAGGACAATACCGAAAAGAACACCAGCACTGAGAAAATTTTAAACTTTTATTCAAAAGCGACTCTGGATGATACTCCTGAAAAAAGCATTCCCCCTTGCTAATTCTATTATAGGGTCTCCATTCTAGACAATTCTTGGGGGGAGATAGCATTCGCAGAGATGCAGTCTTTGTATGCCTCAGAGGCAATCCGCAATGATTATAGCGTCATGTTAACAGAGCTATCGTTCTGGTTGAAACTACTTTCAAGATTTAAGAGAAAAGTAATTATTATTAGAAATTAGAACCAAAATCTCAGATATTGTTGAAAGCGCTTCAAAAAATAGTTATAATAACATCGTGAGATTGAAAGCGCTTTAAAAATCGATCTACAATAGCAAAGGAGAAGGCTGTCTATGGCACAAATGACAAAAGACGAGCTGATTGCCAAAATAAAAAATGGCATCATTGTTTCCTGTCAAGCCTTGCCACACGAACCGCTATATACTGAAGCAGGTGGGATTATTCCCCTTTTGGTGAAAGCGGCTGAACAAGGAGGAGCTGTTGGCATTCGAGCTAATAGTGTTCGGGATATTAAGGAAATTAAAGAGGTTACTTCGTTGCCGATCATCGGCATTATCAAGCGGGATTATCCACCTCAAGAGCCATTTATTACCGCAACGATGCGAGAAATTGATGAACTAGCAGCTCTGGATATTGAAGTAATTGCTTTTGATGGTACAAAGCGGGAACGTTTTGATGGTTTAAAGATTGCGGATTTCATCAAGCGAGTGAAGGAAAAATATCCTCATCAATTGCTCATGGCAGATGTGAGCACCTTTGAAGAGGGTGTGGCTGCAGCAGAAGCAGGTGTGGACTTTGTAGGGACAACTTTGTCAGGTTACACCTCTTATAGTCTGCAATGCGAGGGACCAGATTTTGATTTGGTAAAAAAATTGTGTGATGCAGGTTTGGATGTTATCGCGGAAGGAAAAATTCACTACCCAAGTGAAGCGAAAACCATTCATGACCTAGGTGTTAGAGGAATTGTAGTAGGTGGTGCCATTACGCGTCCAAAAGAAATTACAGAGCGTTTTGTTGCAGCAGTAAGTGAAAAGTAGGAACAATTTTATCTTAAAAAGGATGACAATAAAAGGAGAAACAATATGAGGATGAAGAAAATACTTTGTTCGTTAGTTGCAGGAGCTGCAATTTTATCTTTTGCAGCATGTGGAAATTCAGGTGGTTCAAACAAATCAGATGATTCAGGAAATTCTTCTGGCAAGACAGAGATTACTTGGTGGGCTTTTCCAGTTTTCACGCAAAAAAAGGCCAGCGACGGTGTCGGTACGTATGAAAAAGAAATTATCAAAGCCTTTGAAAAAGCCAATCCAGATATTAAAGTGAAATTAGAAACTATTGACTTCAAATCTGGTCCAGAAAAAATTACAACAGCTATTGAAGCAGGAACAGCGCCAGATGTGCTGTTTGACGCACCAGGACGGATTATTCAATATGGTAAAAATGGTAAATTGGCAGAATTGAACGATCTCTTTACTGATGACTTCGTCAAAGATGTCAACAACGATCAAATCATTCAGGCAAGTAAGGCTGGTGATAAAGCTTACATGTATCCAATTAGTTCTGCTCCGTTTTATATGGCATTTAATAAGAAAATGCTGAAAGAAGCTGGTGTAGAAAACCTTGTAAAAGAAGGTTGGACAACAGCTGATTTTGAAAAAGTGTTGAAAGCCTTAAAGGCTAAAGGGTATACTCCTGGCTCGCTCTTCAGTAATGGTCAAGGTGGTGACCAAGGAACACGTGCCTTTATTGCTAATTTGTATAGTGGTTCTGTTACAGATGATAAAGTGACAAAATATACAACAGACAGTCCAAACTTTGTTAAAGGGCTAAATAAAGCAGTTAGTTGGATTAAAGATGGTTTGATGACAAACGGCTCTCAATTCGATGGTGGAGCAGATATTCAAAACTTTGCAAATGGGCAAACTTCTTATACTGTTCTTTGGGCACCTGCGCAAAAAGGCATCCAAGCTAAACTCTTGAAAGCCAGTGGCGTTGAAGTTGTTGAAGTACCATTCCCGTCAGACAATGGCAAACCAGCTCTGGAATACCTTGTAAACGGTTTTGGTATCTTTAACAATAAAGATAAAAAGAAAGTGGAAGCTGCTAAGAAATTGGTCAAATTTATCGCTGATGATAAAAAGTGGGGGCCACAAAATGTTGTTCGTACAGGTGCCTTCCCAGTCCGTTCCTCATTTGGTAAATTGTACGATGACAAACGAATGGAAACAATCAGCACTTGGACAAAATATTACTCACCATACTACAACACTATTGATGGATTTGCTGAAATGAGAACGCTCTGGTTCCCAATGTTGCAATCTGTTTCAAATGGTGACGAAAAAGTTGAATCTGCTTTGAAGACCTTTACAGAAAAAGCAAATGAAACCATTAAAAAAGCTCAAAAATAAGTAATTGAATTCTCCCCTTTTTCTGTCGTCAGTTATGTATAAATAGGAAAAGGGGAATTTCTATAAAAGGATAAAAGCGGGAAAGAACTCAAAAAGCTTTAAAAGAGTTGGTTTCCCTCTAATCTAAACGAGGTGCTTGATGTGAAAGTAAATAAAATAAGAATGAGAGAAACCTTGGTATCCTATGCCTTTTTGGCACCAGTTCTATTATTCTTTATTGTCTTTGTATTAGCGCCGATGGTGATGGGATTTGTAACGAGTTTCTTTAATTATTCTATGACTTCCTTTTCATTCGTTGGATTGGACAATTACTCACGAATGTTTAAAGATCCAGTCTTTATCAAATCTCTCATCAATACGGTGATTATTGTGATTGGCTCAGTGCCAATTGTTGTGCTGTTTTCTTTGTTTGTAGCGTCACAGACCTATAGTCAAAATGCGATTGCACGCTCTTTCTACCGTTTTGTCTTCTTCCTGCCGGTTGTTACAGGGAGTGTAGCGGTAACCGTTGTATGGAAATGGATTTACGACCCGCTGTCAGGGATTTTGAATTTCGTACTGAAGTCGGGTCATGTTATCAACCAGAATATTTCCTGGCTAGGAGATAAGCATTGGGCTTTAATGGCGATTATTGTGATTTTGCTGACAACTTCTGTCGGACAACCCATTATTCTCTATATTGCTGCTATGGGAAACATTGACAATTCATTGGTGGAGGCTGCGCGTGTTGACGGAGCGACAGAACTGCAAGTTTTCTGGAAGATTAAATGGCCGAGCTTACTTCCGACAACGCTTTATATTGCGATTATTACTACGATTAACTCTTTCCAATGTTTTGCCTTGATTCAGCTATTGACATCTGGAGGTCCGAATTATTCAACCAGTACCTTGATGTATTACCTTTATGAAAAAGCTTTCAAGTTATCTGAATATGGTTATGCCAATACCATGGGGGTATTTTTAGCTGTCATGATTGCTTTGATTAGCTTTGCCCAATTCAAGATTCTTGGAAATGACGTCGAATATTAAAGAAAGGAGAGACAAGATGAAACAGAAAAAAATAAGTGCCTTTACGGTTATTTCAACGATTATTCTATTGGTATTGACCGTTCTCTTTGTTTTCCCTTTCTATTGGATTTTGACCGGAGCCTTTAAGTCTCAACCAGATACGATTGTCATTCCGCCTCAATGGTGGCCTAAGATGCCAACATTAGAAAATTTCCAACAGCTGATGGTGCAAAATCCAGCCCTGCAATGGATGTGGAATAGTGTCTTTATCTCGCTAGCAACCATGTTTTTGGTCTGCATTACCTCTTCTTTAGCAGGTTATGTTTTGGCCAAGAAGCGTTTTTATGGGCAACGTATTCTTTTTGCGACCTTTATCGCTGCCATGGCTTTGCCTAAGCAAGTTGTGTTGGTTCCTCTGGTTCGTATTGTCAATTTTATGGGAATTCACGATACATTGGCTGCGGTTATTTTGCCACTTGTCGGCTGGCCTTTTGGTGTCTTTCTCATGAAGCAATTTAGCGAAAATATCCCAACAGAATTGTTGGAATCTGCTAAGATGGACGGTTGTGGTGAGATTCGTACTTTTTGGAATGTAGCTTTTCCGATTGTGAAACCAGGTTTTGCTGCCCTTGCCATTTTTACCTTTATCAACACATGGAATGACTACTTTATGCAATTGGTCATGCTGACATCGCGTCAGAATCTGACTATTTCACTTGGGGTGGCAACAATGCAAGCTGAAATGGCGACCAACTACGGTTTGATTATGGCTGGTGCTGCTATGGCAGCTGTTCCGATTGTAGCTGTCTTCTTAATATTCCAAAAATCCTTCACGCAAGGTATTACCATGGGAGCTGTGAAAGGATAAGGAGGCCGACCAAATGATTTTCGATGAATTAGAAAATCTCGCCCACTACAAAGGTATCCATGAGAATTTAGATTGCGCCATTGATTATCTCCTGACGCACGATTTAAATAATTGTGAGTTAGGACGGTATGAGATTGACGGAGAAAAAGCATTTCTGTTTGTGCAGGAAAATGAATTGTGTTCTGACACGACAGATGAATGTGAATTTCATCACCATTATCTAGACTTGCATTTGCTTTTAGCAGGGCATGAAATCATTCGATATGGCAACAGGGTAAAAGAAGTGAGAAAACCGTATGATAAAAAGAAGGACATTGGCTTTGTGACTTGTGAGCAATCTCTTCCATTTTATTTGGATAAACAGAATTTTGTTCTATTTTTACCCAATGAGCCGCATCAGCCCAATAGGTTTGCTGCTAAAGGTGATACGGTCAAAAAATGTGTCGTAAAGGTTTTGCTCAACGATTGAAATAACTAACGAGGAGGTAGAGTCATGGAAAAGAGAGGTTCTCAGCTAATACAAAGTATTTTTGATACAGATAATTTCTTTATGAGAATATGTGAGAAAATATTAGATTTGGTGACTGTGAACTTGCTCTTTTTGCTGTCCTGCTTGCCAATTGTTACGATTGGTATTGCAAAGATGAGCTTGTATCAGACTTTGTTTGTCATCAAAGATTCGCGTCGCGTAAAAGTCACAGCAACCTATGTGCAGGCTTTTAGAAAAAACTGGAAAATTGGTTTCAAACTCGGTTTGCTAGAGTTGCTGATTGTAGGTATCAGTCTATTTGACCTCATGCTCTTTTGGCGACAAGAGACGCTACTATTTCAAATGTTAAAAGCAACTTGTATCGGTGTCATCATTTTTACTAGTTTGCTGTTTTTATGTGTCTACCCTTTGGCAGCTAAGTTTGAAATGACGATAAAAGATATGTTGCAAACGGGTCTTATCATGGTGAGTTTGCATTTCCCGTGGTTCTTTTTGATGATAGCCTTATTAGCTGCAATCATCTTTTTCCTCTCTAGTTCAGGATTTGTGTTGCTACTAGGCTTTACTCTTTTTGTATTAGTCGGTTTTGCAGCCTTAGGATTTTTGCAATTGCCCATCATGGAAACTATTTTTAATAAGTACAAACGATAAAATCAATCAAATTGGAGAATAAAATATGAGAGATTTAAAAAAATACGAAGGGGTCATTCCGGCCTTTTATGCCTGCTATGATGACCAAGGTGAGATTAGTCCGGAGCGCGTGCGGGCTTTGGTAGAATATTTCCTCAAAAAAGGAGTTCAGGGCTTGTATGTCAATGGCTCGTCGGGGGAGTGTATCTATCAAAGCGTTGCCGATAGGAAATTGATTTTGGAAGAAGTCATGGCGGTGGCAAAAGGGAAACTAACGATTATTGCCCACGTCGCTTGCAACAACACTAAGGATAGTGTGGAATTGGCACGCCATGCAAAAAGTTTGGGAGTAGATGCTATTGCGGCTATTCCGCCGATTTACTTCCGCTTGCCAGAATACTCGGTTGCCCAATATTGGAACGATATTAGCGCAGCTGCGCCACAAATAGACTTCGTGATTTACAATATTCCGCAGTTGGCAGGTGTAGCTCTGACGCCGAGTCTCTATACAGAAATGCTCAAAAATGAATGCGTGATTGGTGTGAAGAACTCTTCCATGCCTGTCCAAGACATTCAAACCTTTGCAGCACTTGGTGGAGAAGGCCACCTCGTCTTTAATGGTCCAGATGAACAGTTCTTAGGTGGTCGCCTGATGGGAGCAAGAGCAGGTATCGGCGGAACGTATGGAGCAATGCCAGAGCTTTTCTTGAAGCTCAATCAATTGATTGCCGACAAAGAATTGGAAAAAGCAAAAGAACTGCAATTTACCATTAACGCTATTATCGGAAAATTAACAGCTGCTCATGGAAATATGTATTCTGTCATCAAGGAAGTCTTGAAAATCAATGAAAATCTGAATATCGGTTCTGTCCGTTCTCCATTAACACCAGTGACAGACGCGGATCGTCCGATTGTAGAAGAAGCGGCGCGTTTGATTCGGGAAGCAAAAGAAGCATTCCTATAATAGAAAAAGAGGTGGATTATGGGGAAATATATTGCCATTGATATTGGTGGAACAAATATCAAATATAGTCTGATTGATGATACCGACACCTTGCTGGAAGCGCATGAAATCCCAACAGAGGCTCATAAGGGCGGTCCAGAAATTTTACACAAGGTAAAGGGAATTGTAGCACGTTATTTAGAACAAATTCCAGTTGCTGGGGTTTGTATCTCCTCAGCCGGAATGGTCGATCCAGATAAAGGAGAAATCTTTTATGCTGGCCCTCAGATTCCAAATTATGCTGGTACTCAGTTCAAGAAAGTGATAGAAGAAACATTTGCCGTTCCTTGTGAGATTGAAAATGATGTCAATTGTGCTGGTTTGGCGGAAGTTATGTCAGGCAGCGGCAAGGGAGCGAGCATTGCGATTTGTTTGACGATTGGAACGGGTATCGGTGGCTGCTTGCTGGTGGACGGTCAGGTTTTCCACGGTTTTAGTAATTCGGCCTGTGAAGTCGGTTATGTGTATCTGCCAGACGGTGCTTTCCAAGATGTGGCTTCAACGACTGCCTTGGTCAATTATGTAGCAGAGCTTCACGGAGAAGATCCTACTATGTGGAATGGACGCCGCATTTTCAAAGAAGCGACCGAAGGAAATGCACGTTGTATCCAAGGAATCGACCGCATGGTCAACTATTTGGGGCAAGGGATTGCGAATATTTGCTATGTGGCCAATCCAGAAGTGGTGATCTTAGGTGGCGGCATTATGGGTCAAGAGGCCATTCTTCGTCCTCGAATTGAGACTGCTATGAAAGCTTGTCTGGTACCAAGTATTGCTGAAAAAACCAAGCTCGCTTTTGCTCATCATCAAAATGCTGCAGGGATGTTTGGAGCTTATTATCACTTTAAAAATAAACATCATTAACGAAAAGCCTTCTATACTGAAAATGAGCAAATCCTTTGGTGAGGAGATGCTCATTTTTATTTGGTCCCTTATTTGTGTCGCCTGTAATAGCCGTTTAATTTTTGATTTTCCCAAAAGCTGTTGAAGATTTTTTCCTTCTTTTCCCGGTCAATTTCTAGGAAAAAGGCATAAAGAAGGTCAATCATAAGTAGCATAGGAAACTGTGCTGAGATGCGTAAGATATACTCTGGTTTGCTTTGAATGGCAACGGTGATGATTTCAGTAAAGGTTTCTTTGACTTTATTGGGGTGTCCTGTTACTAACACCGTTTTCGCACCCATTGCTTGAGCGTCGATGAGGCTGTTGATGATAGATTGCGTTCCTCCGGACAAAGAAAATCCAATAACCAAGCAATTTTCATCTAGGATACTGGTTGTCCAAGCAAAACCGTCTTGATCTGTCAACGCTTCGCAGACAACACCAAGCCGCATGAAGCGCAGTTTCATATCGCGTGCGACAAGACCAGAGCTTCCCGTCCCAAAGAAATAGACGCGGTCAGCTGCTTCGATGAGATTGGCAACGCGCAGCAGTTTGTCTTCGTCAACCAATTCCTCAGTTTGTTGACGGATTTGAGCATAGTTTCGCAGCACTCTACGAGATAAGTCATTTTGTACTTTCTCGTCCTGTTCCGCGTTTTCTTGCAATTGATGAAGGTATTGAAAATTAAACTCTCTGTAGCCTTTAAATCCGCATTTCTTTGCAAAGCGTGTCAGGGCTGCTTGAGAGATGTAGAGAGCTTGCGCAACTTTTTGAGAAGAGAGATCGTCATAGATGCTAGAAGGGCTCAAAAAGTAGTTGGCAATCCGCTTTTCTAAGTCGGTCATGCTATCAAAGTGGCTTTCAATCGTCGTTAAGATATGCTGCGTATTTTCCATAAGAGGTCACTTTCTTTGCTGGTGATAGTTATAGAACAACTGTTTTAAGAGTATAATTGTATTATAACATTTTTAAGGGGAATTAAGTAGGAGGGAGCTTTTCAGAACAGGTAGTTAGGAAACACGTAAATAAGCAGGAAATATAAACTGATAGAGTGGAAAATGCAATATAAAAAATGTTCATCTACCTAGAAAAGAAATAAAACTCTGTGACGAATGATTTGAAAATGTGTTATAATTTACACAAGAAAGCGTTACACCTATTGTGTCAAAAGGAGGTGCGAGATATGACGAATGCTACTCTTGAGCAAATGCAGGAAATTGAGCAAGCAGCAGATGAAGTGTTGGCGGGCTACAAAAGTCAAATTCATGAATTGCGAGAGCAAGCGGCTAGTAATCTGAAACAGCTAGGGCAATCTTACGACGAAGAGAAAGAGCGATTGGTAACCGAGTTAAAGGAGCGCTCTGAACGAGAGTTAGCTGTCTTAACACAGGATTTAGAGCAAACGAGACAAGAGAACGAAGAAAAAGCCCAAGCGGCTTTGTCAAATAAAAAAGAAGTGCTGCTACAAATGATTGTGGACAGGGTGGTAGAAAAATATGGCCATTAGTCAAATGCAAGAGTTGTCGCTGCTATTGCCAAAAGATTTGTTGGATGATGTTCTCTCCTATTTGCAAAATCTCCAATCGGTTGAAATTCAGGATTTGCAAGCAAAAGAGACTTGGCAGGGAGCTTTTGAGCAAGAGTTGGTGTGGAATCCTGATAAGTCTTTCTCGGAACATCTTCAAACTTTGACTCGGCGACAGGAAAAACTTGCCAATATGATTGAACGTTTGCAGGCGTTTGTGCCAAAGAAGAAATTACTGGAGTCGTTAAAGGAAGCGCCTTTGGAAATAACGTTTGTGGATTTAGAGCAAGCGGGGCAGGCGCGTGATGAAGAAGCTCTTCTTGTCAATATTCAGCAACAATTTCAAGCGTTGGCAAGGGCGCAGGAAGTAAAAGAGATGGCTCAGTCGGAGATGGCAGAGCTAGAAAAATGGGCGAGTTTAGCCGTTACGCCGTCAGCACTTAAGCTTTTTAAACACCTTCGTGCGTTTGTGGGAAGCATTCCAAGCAGTGAGAACAATCAGCTAAATGCTCGATTACGGGACTATCCTAATCTGGAAGTCCAAGAGATTTTCACCAGTACCACAGAAAGTGGAATTCTTGTGCTATGTAAAGTAGAAACAGCTAAGGAAATGCAAGCATTCTTGACAGAGCTTGGTTTCAAACCTTTTGAATATGCTTTTGAAGAATTACCAAAAGAGCGTTTGACATCGTTAAAAGAAACGATAAAGGAGCAAGAAACGGTTATCAGCTCAACGCAAACGCAGCTTGCAGCTTCCAGCAAGGAACTGCAACAGCTCAAACTTCAGTTGGACTATATTTTGAATCTTACTTCTCGCCAAGAAAGCAAGGGAGATCTTGCCAGTACGCAGAATTTGGTTGCTTTAGAAGGCTGGATTGAGCAAGAGCAGATAGAAGATTTGAAAATGGGTCTTGCGCAACAATTTGGTGGGACTGTCTTGCTTCAAATCCATGAAATGGAGGCAGCTGATCGACAGCGAGTCCCGACAAAACTTAAAAATAATGCTCTGATTGAGCCCTTTGAGCTGGTGACAGAGATGTATTCGTTGCCGAAATACGAAGATAAAGATCCAACGCCCGTTGTTTCGGTCTTCTACTTTATCTTTTTTGGCATGATGGCAGCTGATATTGGCTATGGTCTGTTGCTCTTTGGCGGAACGACTTGGGCTTTGAAGACTTTACATGTTAAGCCAAGTCTAGCAAAGAATTTACGCTTTTTTAGAATTTTAGGAATCGGCGTTGCACTCTG
This sequence comes from Streptococcus atopicus, assembly GCF_049166725.1. Taxonomy (NCBI): domain Bacteria; kingdom Bacillati; phylum Bacillota; class Bacilli; order Lactobacillales; family Streptococcaceae; genus Streptococcus; species Streptococcus atopicus. Next base: position 36,307 of record NZ_JBMHFC010000007.1, on the reverse strand, counting down.
GGGAGTGATTTATGGTTCTTTCTTTGGTTTCAAATTGCCTTTTGCGCTCATTGATACCAGCACAGATGTGATCACCATTCTGATTATGTCGGTCGTGATTGGGTTTATTACAGTCATGACAGGGCTGTTTCTCAGTGGCAAAAAGAACATTCGCATGAAGGATTATGCGGCAGCTTATAATTCAGGTTTTGCGTGGATGCTGATTCTCATTGGTCTGGCTTTGCTAGCAGCGGGGCGACTGTTCCCAACTCTTGCTATGGTCGGCTTTATCGGGCAATGGCTGGCTATTGTAAATGCTGTCGGCATTGTATTGGTTTCTATTATCAGTGCTAGGAGTTTGAAAGGTTTGGGTTCTGCACTGTTTAATCTATACAATATCAGCAGCTATGTGGGAGACTTGGTGAGCTTTACGCGACTCATGGCTTTGGGGCTTGCTGGTGCAAGCATTGGCTCAGCCTTTAACTTAATTGTTAGTCTCTTTCCGCCTTTTGCTCGCTTTAGTATTGGGATTGTGCTGTTTCTCGCCCTCCACGGTATCAATATGTTTCTCTCCTTTTTATCAGGCTATGTGCACGGAGCGCGTTTGATTTTTGTTGAATTTTTTGGGAAATTCTACGATGGTGGTGGAAAAGCCTTTAAACCTTTGAAACCAGCAGAGAAATATGTCCGCTACAAAAAATAGCACAGCGAAATTATTTTAACAACTCAGCTAGAAGTTTTATGTCATTGATAAAATAACCAAATAAATAATGTTTACTATTAGAAATGGAGTTTATTCATGCAAGCTTTTTCATCTTATTTTTCAACTTACGGTGGTGCCTTTTTCGCAGCACTCGGTGTGGTTTTTGCGATTTTCCTCAGCGGTATCGGTTCTGCGCGTAATGTCGGTTCAACCGGTCAGGCTGCGGCAGCCCTATTAAAAGAGCAACCTGAGAAATTCGTCAGCGCCTTGATTTTACAGCTTTTGCCGGGTACGCAAGGTCTATATGGCTTTGTTATCGGGATTTTGATTTTCTTTAAAATCCAGCCTGAAATGGCTCTTCAGACAGGTCTAGCCCTCTTTTTTGCCGCACTTCCAATCGGAATTGTCGGTTATTACTCTGCTAAATATCAAGGAAATGTAGCAACCGCTGGTATGCAGATTTTGGCAAAGCGACCTGAAGACGTCATGAAAGGGGTTATCCTTGCTGCCATGGTAGAAACTTATGCTATCCTTGCCTTTGTTGTATCTCTTTTGATGGTTTTGAATGTAAAATGAGACAGGTTCAATGTCTTGAAACAAGATGTCATAGAAGGAGGCAGATATGGAATTTGAATCTCATTTGAGGGATTCGGTTTTGGAGCAAGCGCATGAAAATGGGCGGCAGCTATTAGCCGATGCGAAAGAGTCTATTGAGCGTGAAGCTAAAGAGCAAGAAGCACGGTTGAAACAAGAAAAACTGCAACAGCGTGAGCAAGAAATAAAAGCGATCAATCGTCAGGTACAGCGTGAAGTGCAGCAGCTTGAAAATGAAAAACGTCAGTCTACTTTGGCGACTAAGCAAGGGATTTTGAAAGAATTATTTGCGGGGGCTTATGAGCAAATGGCGGCCTGGTCGATCGAGCAGGAGCAGGCTTTCTTGGAGCAGGTCTTAAAAAAGTATCCGCAAGAAGAGCTTGTTTTGACAGTTGGCTCACGGACATTGGTTAAATATTCGGCTGGACAATTGGAACGATTATTAGAGCACTATCCGCACGTAAGATTGGCTTCCTCTCCTGTGAGTGGAGAAGCAGGTTTTCTCCTTTCGCGAGGCAATATTGACGATAACTACCTCTACCGCAGTTTGGTGGATTCTTTGTGGCAGGAGGAGAGTTATCAGCTTGCTCAGACGATTTTCCAAGATGAAGCAGACTAAGGAGGCGTTCTATGAATGAAAAGACCTTCGCTCAAGTGAATACAGAAATTAGCATTCATGAGAGTAGCTTTTTAAGCTTAGCGCAATACGAGCAGTTGTTGCGGACTTTCACTTCTGAAAGTCGGTCAGCAGCTTTGGAAGGAACGGTTTATAATCTGGATTATGAGCAACTAACAGACTTAAATGCGATTGAGAGGTTTCTCATGAAACATTTGTTTGCAGAGTATGCTTGGGCTTTTGAAGTTAGTTCAGAATCTGCTTTGGTGGAGTTTTTTACGCTCAAATATACCTATCACAATCTTAAGGTGTTGCTTAAGCACAAGGCGACAGGTTTGAATTTAAAGCATCTGTTGATTTCTGTTGGACCTTATCCTTTAGATATTTTGGAGCATTTGGTTGCAACCTTTTCTGCTGAACATTGTCCTAAATTTATGGCGGATGAAATGGCGGCGACTTGGGCGGAATATCAAGATTATCAAGATGTACGCGTTCTGGAAATTGGAATGGATCTGGCTTATTTCAAGCACTTAAAAAGCTTGGAGTCTACATTTGAAGACGAACGGCTCAAGCAACTGGTGGAGTTGACGATTGATTTTTATAATGCAGTAACGGTGCAGCGTGCCATTCGTCACCAAAAACCGCACAGTTTTATGACGCAACTCTTATCAGATGAAGGCTCTTTGACGAGTGCAGAGTGGATTGAGTTGGCAGAAAAAGGGGATTTTGCTAGCTGGTTTTCCAAAGTCAATCCACTAGAATTTGACGCAGAACTAAGCACTTATGAAGAAAAAATGCGTTCGGATAAGTTGACAAATCTTGAACTGGAATATTTAGCAGACTTGGTTCCGTTTAAACTCTTAGAGCAAGGACGATTTGAAACAAGTGGTCCACTTCCATTAGCTCGCTATTTATTGGGAAAAGAGCTAGAAGTGAAAAATCTTCGACTTATTTTGACTGGTTTAACGAACCAGCTTCCAGTAGAGATCATCAAAGAAAGGATGAGACCGATTTATGGCCAGTAAAACTTATAAAATTGGTGTGGTGGGGAATCGCGATGCCATTCTGCCTTTTCGCCTGATTGGTTTTCAGACTTTTCCAGTCACCGAAGCGACCGATGTGGTGAATACTTTACGACGACTGAGCCGAGAAGATTTTGCTATTATTTATTTGACAGAGGATATGGCTGCTGAAATCCCTGAAACGCTGGCTTACTATGATAAGCAGGTGCTGCCAGCGATTATCTTAATTCCGACCCATAAAGGGGTAATGGGATTAGGACAGGGGCGTATTCGCAAGAACGTAGAAAAAGCAGTTGGACAGGATATATTGTGAGGTTTTTATGAAAATGAATGAATTAGGCCAGCTTATTGGAGATACCTTGCCGAATTTCAAGCCGGGAGATTTGCCCAATCTGGAGCGACTAGAAGGACAATATGTTATCGTTGAATGCCTGTCCAAGGACAAACATGGGGTGGATTTGTATGAAGTCTATGGTCCGGATTCTCCTGCTGACATGTGGACTTATCTCTTTCAAAATCCTGTTCAAAGTCAGGAAGAATGGTCGGCCTTGCTAGATCAGATGTTGACAGCTCAGGATCGTTTTTACTATGCCATTGTAGATAAGGAGAGTGGCAAGGCATTGGGCACTTTTGCTCTAATGAGAATTAATCGTGGTAGCCGTGTCATTGAGGTGGGGTCTGTGACCTATTCGCCCCAATTGAAACGAACCAGACTGGCGACAGAAGCCCAATATCTGTTGGCACGCTACGTTTTTGAGGAGCTGGAGTATCGCCGCTACGAGTGGAAATGCGATGCACTCAATCAACCTTCAAGATACGCAGCAGAAAGGCTTGGTTTTATCTACGAAGGCACTTTTCGTCAGGCAGTTGTTTATAAAGGGCGGAACCGAGATACTGACTGGCTAGCCATAATTGACAAGGACTGGCCAGCGGTCAAAACTCGTTTAGAAAAATGGCTAAGCCCAGATAATTTCGATGAAAATGGGCAACAAATAAAAGCTTTATCTGATTTTTAAAATAAGAAGTATCAATTTTTGCTGTAGAGATAGCTAAGAAAGATTTCAAGATCACGGCAAGGATAGAAAATAAGCAAAAATCTCCCAAAGAATGGAGGAAGATTGTGAGTCAAGGAAAGATTATAAAAGTTTCGGGTCCTTTGGTAGTTGCCTCTGGGATGCAGGAAGCGAATATTCAGGATATTTGTCGTGTGGGCAATTTGGGCTTGATTGGGGAAATCATTGAGATGCGTCAAGATGAGGCTTCTATTCAGGTATACGAAGAAACCTCTGGTCTTGGGCCAGGAGAACCAGTAGAAACAACAGGGAGTCCGTTATCGGTTGAGTTGGGACCGGGGCTGATTTCGCAAATGTTTGACGGAATTCAGCGACCTTTGGCACGCTTTCAAACGGTGACGCAGAGTGATTTCCTGGTGCGCGGAGTGCAGTTGCCTCATCTGAATCGAGAGACCAAGTGGGACTTTGTGCCTTGTCTGGAGATTGGAACAGAGGTGACCGCTGGAGATATTCTGGGAACGGTTCAAGAAACCGAGCTGGTAGTGCATCGTATTCTGGTACCAGTTGGTGTTAGTGGTCGGCTGACGGCTATTGAAGCTGGTAGTTTCACGGTCGAGGAAGCAGTCTATGAAGTTGAGCGTGCGGATGGTTCTGTCTTTGTGGGCAGTCTTATGCAGAAATGGCCGGTTCGCCGAGGTCGCCCATTTGCTCAAAAGCTGATTCCAGAGGAGCCTTTGGTGACGGGTCAACGAGTGATTGATACCTTTTTCCCTGTGACCAAGGGCGGTGCGGCTGCTGTTCCAGGTCCTTTCGGTGCGGGAAAGACCGTTGTTCAGCATCAGGTTGCTAAGTTTGCCAATGTGGATATCGTGATTTATGTGGGCTGCGGTGAGCGGGGCAATGAAATGACCGATGTGCTCAATGAATTTCCAGAGCTGATTGATCCAGCAACTGGTCAATCTATCATGCAACGTACCGTTCTGATTGCCAACACGTCCAATATGCCAGTTGCGGCGCGTGAAGCCTCTATCTATACAGGAATTACGATTGCTGAATACTTCCGAGATATGGGGTATTCTGTCGCTATTATGGCAGATTCGACCTCACGTTGGGCAGAAGCTCTGCGGGAAATGTCCGGGCGTTTGGAAGAAATGCCGGGCGACGAAGGCTATCCAGCCTATCTGGGCAGCCGTATTGCTGAATATTACGAACGAGCGGGTCGGGTTAAAACCTTAGGGAGTAACGAGCGTGAGGGAAGCATTACCGCAATCGGCGCTGTTTCCCCTCCGGGTGGAGATATTTCTGAGCCAGTCACGCAAAACACTCTGCGGATTGTCAAAGTTTTCTGGGGCTTGGACGCTCAGTTGGCACAACGTCGCCATTTCCCTGCGATTAACTGGCTTAGTTCTTACTCACTTTATCTAGATGAGGTAGGGCACTATATCGATCAGCATGAGCAGTTGGCTTGGTCGGAAAAAGTAACCAAGGCGATGAATGTTCTTCAAAAAGAGAGTGAGCTACAGGAAATCGTGCGGCTGGTTGGTCTGGATTCTCTGTCTGAAAGGGATCGTCTCACCATGAATACAGCTAAAATGATTCGTGAGGATTACCTGCAGCAGAATGCTTTTGACGAAGTGGATACCTACACTTCTTTTAAAAAACAAGTAGCTTTGCTCACTAATATTTTAACATTTGATGAGGAAGCCAATCGTGCCTTGAATTTAGGTGCCTACTTTACCGAAATCATGAACGGTACTGTGGAGCTGCGAGATCGAATTGCTCGCTCTAAATTTATCCCAGAAGAGCAGCTGGATGCAATTCGGAATTTGGATGCTGCTATTCGAGAAAACTTACATGATATTCTTGCCCAAGGAGGAGCAGACAATGAACGTGATTAAAGAATACCGTACCGTCAGCGAAGTTGTTGGTCCTTTGATGATTGTGGAGCAAGTTGAGGGTGTGCATTTTAATGAGCTGGTGGAAATCCAGCTCCATGATGGAACCAAGCGTCAGGGACAGGTCTTGGAAGTACAGGAAGACAAGGCGATGGTGCAGCTGTTTGAAGGCTCCAGCGGTATCAATCTAGAAAAAGCCAAGGTTCGTTTTACTGGTCGACCGCTTGAATTGCCAGTGTCAGAAGATATGGTAGGACGAATTTTCAACGGTATGGGCAAGCCTATTGACGGGGGGCCTGACATTCTGCCTGAGAAATACATAGATATTGATGGTCAAGCCATCAATCCAGTCGCGCGAGATTATCCCGATGAGTTTATCCAGACGGGGATTTCAGCTATTGATCACCTCAATACCTTAGTTCGAGGACAAAAATTGCCTGTTTTCTCTGGGGCGGGTCTGCCCCATAAGGAATTGGCTGCCCAGATTGCTCGTCAAGCTACGGTGCTCAATTCAGAAGAAAATTTTGCGGTGGTTTTTGCGGCTATGGGGATTACCTTTGAAGAAGCCGAATTTTTCATGAATGATTTGCGAGAGACGGGAGCTATTGATCGCTCTATCCTCTTCATCAACCTAGCCAATGATCCTGCTATTGAGCGGATTGCGACACCGCGGATTGCCCTGACTGCTGCTGAATATTTGGCTTATGAAAAAGACATGCACGTTCTCGTCATCATGACAGACATGACGAACTACTGTGAGGCCTTGCGAGAAGTATCCGCTGCTCGTCGAGAAGTGCCAGGACGCCGAGGCTATCCGGGTTATCTCTATACTAATCTTTCCACTCTTTATGAACGAGCAGGGCGCTTGGTAGGGAAGAAAGGCTCGGTCACACAAATTCCAATTCTTACCATGCCTGAGGATGATATCACTCATCCCATTCCGGATTTGACAGGTTACATCACCGAAGGTCAGATTATCCTGTCGCGTGACCTTTACAATAGTGGTTATCGTCCACCGATTAATGTACTGCCGTCTCTTTCGCGTCTTAAGGATAAGGGCTCTGGCGAGGGAAAGACTCGGGGAGACCATGCAGCAACTATGAATCAGCTCTTTGCAGCTTATGCACAAGGCAAACAAGCCAAAGAATTAGCGGTTGTATTGGGAGAATCCGCCTTATCTGACACCGATAAGCTCTATGTTCAATTTACCGAGCGATTTGAAAAAGAGTACATCAATCAAGGTTTTTATACCAATCGGACGATTGAAGAAAGTCTGGATTTAGGCTGGGAATTGTTGTCTATCTTGCCACGGACGGAGCTTAAGCGGATCAAGGACGACATGATTGATCAATATTTACCAGAAAGCAAGCAGCATATTTAAGGAGGTGAGCCAATGACTCGTTTGAATGTCAAACCAACCCGAATGGAGCTGAACAATCTAAAAGAGCGACTGAAAACAGCTACTCGCGGTCACAAACTCCTCAAGGATAAACGGGATGAACTGATGCGTCGTTTCATTAAGGCTGTTCGCGAGAACAATCACCTCCGCCAAAAAGTTGAATCAGCTCTGGTCGGCCACATGCAGGACTTTGTATTGGCAAAAGCCTTAGAAAGCGACCTCATGGTGGAGGAAATTTTTGCTGTTCCTATGCGAGAAGTCAACCTTCATATCGAACAGGAAAATATCATGAGTGTGCAGGTGCCAAAAATGCATGCTCATATTGATAATCCTTATGGTGATGATGAGGGAGATGTGGTTTATAGCTATGTGGCTTCTAACAGCCAGATGGATGAGACGATTGAGGATATGGGCAACCTATTGCCCGACCTCCTGCGCTTAGCAGAGATTGAAAAGAGCTGCCAGCTGATGGCAGATGAGATTGAAAAGACCCGTCGTAGGGTCAATGGCTTAGAGTATGCAACCATTCCAGATCTCACAGAAACCATTCATTATATCGAAATGAAGCTAGAAGAAGCCGAACGCGCTAGTCTAGTGAGAGTAATGAAGGTGAAAGAAACCACAAAATAATTAAAAAGAGTCTAGCGATAGAAGTTGACGAAATGTTTGATAAACATGTGAAGTCATCTTTGTTTGCCCGACTTTTTTTGTTCAGTTCAGCAAAAAGTAAAAGCGTTAAAAACTGCATTTACAACTTTTGATTCATATGCTCATGAGAAATATATAGAATAAGGAGATTTGGATAGATTATCTCAATTTAGTAAAGATAAACAGCTATTCCCTCTCACTTTTTCCATAAAAATGCGAGAATTTTCTGATAAATCATGTTATAATAGAACAGACTACACGAAAGGGACAAAAATTCATGACTTTAGTTTATCAATCAACGCGTGACGCAAACAATACGGTAACAGCCAGTCAGGCTATTTTGCAGGGGTTAGCAACGGATGGCGGTCTCTTTACGCCAATTTCTTATCCGCAACTAGAGCTGGATTTTGCCAAACTCAAAGACGCTTCCTATCAGGAAGTTGCAAAATTGATTTTATCTGCTTTTTTAGATGATTTTACAGATCAAGAGCTGGATAACTGCATTAACAATGCCTATGACAGCAAGTTTGACACGCCAGAGATTGCTCCTCTGGTGAAACTGAATGGGCAATACAATTTGGAACTATTCCATGGTTCCACTATTGCTTTCAAGGATATGGCCTTGTCTATTCTCCCGCATTTGATGACAACAGCAGCGAAAAAGCATGGTCTGGAAAATAAAATTGTCATTTTGACGGCGACTTCTGGTGATACCGGAAAAGCAGCTATGGCAGGCTTTGCCGATGTGCCAGGAACGGAAATCATCGTCTTTTACCCTAAAGACGGTGTCAGCAAGGTTCAGGAGCTGCAAATGACCACTCAGACGGGGGACAATACTCATGTGGTGGCTATTGAGGGCAATTTTGATGATGCCCAGACCAATGTTAAACGTATGTTTAATGACGCGGCTCTTCGTGAGCGGCTAGCAGTGCACAAGTTGCAATTTTCTTCTGCCAACTCCATGAATATCGGGCGCTTGGTGCCACAGATTGTTTATTATGTCTATGCTTATGCACAGCTGGTTAAGACTGGTCAGATCGTAGCTGGTGATAAAATTAATTTCACAGTTCCGACGGGTAATTTTGGTAACATCTTGGCAGCCTACTATGCTAAACAAATTGGTCTTCCGGTCGGCAAGTTGATTTGTGCTTCTAATGAAAATAATGTCCTAACGGATTTCTTTAAGACACATGTTTATGACAAAAAGCGTAGCTTTAAGGTAACGTCTAGTCCGTCTATGGATATTTTAGTTTCTTCAAACTTAGAGCGCTTGATTTTCCACCTGTTAGGAAATAATGCAGAAAAGACAGCAGATTTGATGAAATCTCTCAATCAGCATGGTCAGTATGAGTTGACTGATTTTGACCCAGACATTTTAGAACTCTTTGCTGCAGAATATGCCACCGAAGCTGAAACAGCAGCTGAAATCAAACGAGTTTATGAAGCGTCTAACTATATTGAAGATCCGCACACAGCAGTCGCCTCAGCTGTTTATCAAAAATACCGGACAGCTACAGGTGATAAGACTACGACTGTCGTTGCTTCAACCGCCAGTCCTTATAAATTCCCAGTAGTGGCAGTCGAAGCTGTGACTGGGCAGACAGGTCTGAGTGATTTTGAAGCTTTAGTAAAACTCCATGAGATTTCAGGAGTTGCAGTGCCTTCTGCAGTTACTAACCTAGAAACCGTACAAGTTCGCCATAAAACGACTGTTGCCGCTGACCAGATGCAGGCAGCAGTAGAGAGTTATCTAGGGCTTTAATTAAAGGTATTATCAACGCTCAGCTGGTCAGCCAACTGGGTGTTTTTATTTTGCAAAAGTATCTATGTGGTTAAGATGTTGTAAGCTTGGTGCAGAAAAGTGTATAATCAATCTTAGGAGTTTTTAATAGATGACCAATTACAAAAAGATTTTAAACATCGCTTTACCAGCTATGGCAGAAAATTTTTTGCAAATGTTAATGGGAGTGGTGGATTCGTATTTAGTAGCGAGTCTCGGTCTCGTGGCTATTTCAGGGGTTTCCGTTGCGGGCAATATCATCAGCATTTACCAAGCCATTTTTATTGCGCTGGGAGTAGCGGTGTCTAGTCTCATTTCTAAAAGTTTGGGAGAAGGAGATCGAGACAATCTAGCTTATCATACTAGCGAAGCCATTAAGCTTACCATGCTTGTGAGTATGTTTCTGGGGTTTCTCTCTCTTGTTTTTGGACGCCGGATATTAGCTTGGCTAGGAACGGAGCCTGCCGTCGCCAATGCAGGTGGTCTTTATCTAGCTTTAATCGGGGGAATGATTCTCCTTTTGGGTCTGATGACTACGCTAGGCTCCTTGATTCGAGCAACTAGCAACCCTCGCATGCCTATGTATGTCAGTTTTTTGAGCAATCTGCTCAATGTCCTTTTTTCCAGTCTTGCGATTTTTATTTTTCACATGGGAATTGTTGGGGTGGCGCTGGGCACCATTTTAGCCCGTCTGGTAGGCGTTTTGATTTTATGGAAAGAATTATCTCTGCCTCTAGTACCTTGGAGTTGGAGGTTGGATTGGGACTTGTTGCGTTTATCTCTGCCAGCTGCTGGAGAGCGGCTGATGATGCGGGCTGGGGACGTGGTGATTATTGCTATTATCGTTAAGTTCGGGACAGATACTGTTGCGGGAAATGCTATTGGAGAGGTTCTGACACAGTTCAACTATATGCCGGGCTTTGGAGTCGCTACCGCAACGGTTATGTTGGTGGCTCACGCGGTGGGACAGGTAGATTTTCAGACAGTTAGGAAGCTGACGAAGCGGACCTACTGGCTATCTCTAGGGCTCATGTTACCGGTGGCTTTACTTATTTTTGCGCTGGGTCAACCACTAACACATCTTTATACAAAGGACAGCAGCGCTGTGACAGCTAGCTTGTCGGTCATTCTTTTTTCACTTTTGGGTGTGCCTATGACAGCAGGAACAGTCATTTACACAGCTGTTTGGCAAGGATTGGGAAATGCCAAGTTGCCTTTTTATGCTACGACTGTTGGTATGTGGCTGATTCGCATTGTGGCGGGCTACTTTCTGGGAGTAACTCTGGACTTGGGCTTGCCCGGAGTTTGGAGCGCCACTCTTTTGGACAATGGCTTTCGCTGGATCTTTTTACAAATCATCTATCAACGGAAAATGAGGAAAATAACATGACAAAAGCTTTTATTTGGGATTTGGACGGAACCTTGCTGGACTCTTATGATGCGATTTTGGCAGGGCTTGAGGAAACCTATATGTACTATGGCTTAGATTTTGACAGACCAGCTATCCATGCTTATATCTTGCAGCATTCTGTTCAGAAACTACTGGAAAAAGTTGCAGCAGAAAAAGGTTTAGATGCTGAAGAGATGAACTGTTTTCGAGGTCAAAGTTTGCAAGAGAAAAATGCTCACATTCAGCTCATGGATGGTGCTAAGACTATTCTTGCTTGGGCGCAGGAAGTAGATATTCAGCAGTTTGTCTATACTCATAAAGGGAAAAATGCTTATCAAATTTTAGCTGATTTAGAGATTTTGGATTATTTCACAGAAATTGTGACTACTGCAAATGGATTCGCAAGAAAACCTGACCCAGAAGGGGTGAACTATCTCGTAGAGAAATACCAGCTGGATAAGACAAGCACTTACTATATCGGCGATCGGACGTTGGATGTAGATGTTGCCTTTAACAGCGGTATTCAATCAATCAATTTCTGCGATGACCGACCAAACATTAATCACGAAATCAACCATTTACTAGAGATTAAACAGATAATCTGTTAAAGGGGAGCAAAATATTTGCTTTTCTTTTTTTGATAGTCTATAATTGATTTATCAATAATTGACTAGTCAATTAAAGCCAGGAAGGAGAATATATGGTTGCCATTCATCACCTGCTATATCAATTGCATTTAACTGATCAAGCTATCACGCAACTCTTTGAGCAAAAATTAGAAATTAGCTTAACGCGGTACGAGATACTGGATTTTTTATTGGACAATGCTCCATGCAGTCAAGTTGCTGTGCAAGAGGTCTTAAAAATCGATCCTGCGGCTTTAACTCGGCATTTCAAACTTTTAGAAGAGCGCGGTTATGTTCAACGGAGCCGCAATTCCAAAAATCAACGAGAAGTCCTAGTGGATGTCACGAATGTTGCAAAAGAGCAGCTTCTGTACGAGCCACAGAACCATCATGTAGATGTCAAAAAGCAAATGGAAAAAGTCCTCTCAGCTGATGAACAAAAAACGCTGAGCGCCCTTTTAGAAAAACTTGTATCTGGCTTAGATCAGATTACCGTGGAAAAACATTAGAAAGAAGAAATGTATGTCACTCATTACTACTATATTAGCTACACTTGTCGCACTGGAACACCTCTATATCTTTTATCTAGAAAGTATCGCTACCCAATCAGACAGCACCAGCCGAGTCTTTAACATGACAAAGGAAGAATTATTTCGCCCGTCCGTCACTTCCTTGTTTAAAAATCAAGGGATTTACAATGCCTTTTTAGCTCTTTTCCTACTATATGGCTTGTATATTTCACATAATTTAGAAATTGTGACCGTTTTTGTTTTGTTTGTTATCGGGGTTGCAGCGTATGGTGCAGCCACAGCTAACAAGAAAATTATCTTGACCCAAGGGGGTCCTGCGATTTTAGCTATTCTAAGCATTTTATTGTTTAAATAGCACTAAATATTAACCATTATAAAAATATAAATTAACCATCGTTAATAGTTTGTGCTATAATGTATAGTAGAAATAATTCTACAATAGAAAGAATGATAGAAATGTCAGACAAAAAGGTTTCCTTAAGTGAAGTTAACCAAAGCATTGCAACGCCTAAAAACGCTGGTTTCTTTCGTACTTTATTAGCTTTTTCAGGACCAGGAATGCTGGTTGCCGTTGGTTATATGGATCCGGGGAATTGGATTACAAGTGTTGTAGGTGGTGCCACCTATCGTTATTTGCTCTTATCAGCTGTTTTGGTTTCTTCTGTAATGGCTATGCAGTTACAACAAATGGCGGGAAAATTAGGAATTGTCACAAGGATGGATTTGGCACAAGCCATTGCGGCTCATACGTCAAAGCCAGTTCGCTATCTCCTTTGGGTCATTACAGAGCTGGCTTTAATGGCAACGGACTTGGCAGAAGTCATCGGTGCAGGGATTGCGCTTCATTTACTATTTGGTTGGTCTTTGCTATTTTCGATTCTGATTACAGTTTTTGATGTTTTCTTGTTGCTTTTTTTGATGAAATTAGGCTTTCGTAAGATTGAAGCTATTGTTGGAACGCTGATTTTAACTATTTTATTGATTTTCTTATATCTGGTGATCCTTGCAAAGCCCAATCTTCATCATATTTTATCAGGATATTTGCCAAATGTGGTAGCTTATCAACATACGGCTAGTAAAAATGGAACGTCCGTTTTGACCTTAGCACTAGGCATTGTGGGGGCAACGGTCATGCCACACAATCTGTATTTGCACTCTTCTATCGCGCAAACGCGAAAAGTTAATTACAGAGCCAAACAATCCGTGCATGAAGCAGTACGGTTTATGACGTGGGACTCGAATATTCAATTGAGTTTGGCTTTTGTGGTTAATTCTTTGCTGTTGATTTTAGGGGCAGCATTATTCTTTGGACATGCGGATAAAATTGGTGCTTTTTCTGCAATGTACAATGCCTTAAAAGACCCTCAAATTGCTGGTGCTATTGCTAGTCCTATCCTCTCAACGCTCTTTGCAGTGGCTTTGTTAGCAAGTGGTCAAAACTCAACTATTACAGGAACTTTAACGGGACAAATTGTGATGGAAGGTTTCTTAAATATGAAGTTACCACCGTGGTTTCTCCGCTTGGTAACCCGCTTATTAGCTCTTTTGCCAGTTGTGATTGTTGCTATTTTATACGGAGACAAAGAACAAGTGCTAGACAATCTTTTGGTCTATTCCCAAGTCTTTCTTTCTGTCGCTTTGCCATTTTCAATCTTTCCACTCGTATATTTCACCTCTAATAAAAAGCTCATGGGCGAATTTGTCAACAGCAAATGGAATACCTATTTAGCTTATGCCGTTTCTATTTTATTAACTATTTTGAATGTAAAACTTGTGGTTGATCTTTTTTAAAAATTTGTCTATCAGTTCAATTTTCTCTAGAATAAATGGCTTAAAAGCGCTATAATGAAAGTGGAAAGATTCTCATATATGGAGGTGTCAAGATGGACGAATTGAAAAAAGTTTTACTGGCAGGTATTGGATTGACTTCCATGACTTATGATAAAGCTACCGAATTTGTCAAAGAATTGATTGCCAAAGGTCGCTTGACGGTGGATGAAGGCAAGCAGCTTCAGTCAGAGCTAAAGCGCAAAGTAAATGAAAAAACGGCTGAAAGTCCAGAGGAGCAATCAGATGATGTATATGCTACCAAGCAAGATATTGAGCGACTAGAAGATAAACTAGATCAGCTACTCAAAGGACTTTCAAAAACAGAAGAATAATCTTCCTGATAACGCAGTCACAACTTTATAAAGGCTGCGTTTTTTGCTAAACTAAAAGTAGGATTTGAAAGAAAAATTGATGATGACAAACAGAATGAGGATAACCTTATGGCAAACAAGCGCTTACGAGAGATTCTAACAGCCTTTAGTGCAGTCGGCTGGTCCAATCTGAAAGATCGAAAAAAACCGCTGGATGAGAAAAAAGCTCCCAAGCAATTGCGAGAAGCTTTTGAACAACTAGGACCCAGTTTTGTAAAAATCGGTCAAATTCTATCTACCCGTAGTGACTTATTGCCAGAAATCTATATCAAGGAATTAAGTAAGCTGCAAGATGATGTCAATCCTTTGGACAAAGAGACGGTTATGGCTGCGATTGAAGATGAGTTAAAGCGTCCGATTGAGCAACTCTTTTCAGATGTTTCACAAGAGCATTTGGCGAGCGCTTCCGTGGCACAAACTCATCGTGCTGTTTTGTTAAATGGCGATGAAGTCGTACTGAAAATTCAGCGTCCGCATATTCAAGAGCAGATTACAGAAGACATTGCGCTCTTGATTCGCCTAGCTCGTCATTTTCCTAAGCATTTGCTGCCCATGGTGGATTTGCCAAATATTTTGCAACAGTTGCAAACCACTCTTTTGAACGAAATTGACTTTCGCAATGAAGCTAAGTACATGGATGAATTTGCCCGCTACAATCAAGATATTCCTTGTGTTGGCGTGCCAAAAGTCTATCCAGACTTTACCACTCCGCACTTGATTGTCGAGGAATATATTCCTGGCGTTCGGATTAACCAATATGCTATTTTACAAGAGGCTGGCTATGACTTGGAAGATATTGGTCAGAAGCTCATGCTGAGCTTTATCAAGCAAGTCTTTAAAGACGGATTCTTTCATGGTGATCCACATCCGGGCAATCTTTTGATCTATGAAGGAAAGATTTATTTTATTGATTTTGGGATTATGGGGGAATTGGAAACGGGTTTTCGTGTGTCTCTAAACGACATGTTGTCTAGTTTTACGACACAGGATATTGACTCGATGACACAAGCCATTCTGACCATTACGACTGCTAGTGAACCAATCAATAAATTGCAATTAGAGCAAGACGTTGAACGTATGCTAACCAAATACGGCAATTTAGAGTTAGGCTCCTTGTCTATTACAGATATGTTTGAGGACGTAGTAGCGATTTGTACGCGTCATCATTTGCAAGTACCATCCCAGATGACGATCTTAGAAAAAGCAGCCTTGCAAATTGAGGGACTTTTTCGCGAGTTAGCTCCTAACATCAATCTGATGACTTTAGCCAAGCAATATTTCCTCGAAAATATGAAATCAGACATCTTGCACCAGACTTTGAGTTACGATTCTTTCTTAATCGAACTGCTCTACTTGCTGCGACATGGGAAAAGTATTCCAAGACGGCTTCATCAGCTAGTGGAGCAGATTGTGAATGGTCGCTTAGTCGTCAATCATGACTTAATTGACTACAATCAACGCTTTCGTCGTATCGAATCCGTAGCCAATCGTCTTGTACTAAGCCTTATCTTCCTAGCTTTATTACTGACAGGTGGAATTTTAACCCTCAATCCAGATACGCTATTCTTAGCAAAATTTCTTTTTGTCTTAGCGACAATGGTATTGCTGTGGTTACTCTATCTCATCATTCGCTCCACAAGATGAGAAGACAAAAAAGAGCGCGACAAGTTGAATTTTTGAAAATCACAACTTATCTCGTTCCTACAATCTTAAAATAGCACATTAGAAATTAGACATTAGCATCTTGAAAGTTGAATTATCTTGTTTGAGGCTGAACAACAGTTCTCTGGTTTCAAAGCTCTTTGTCTACTAAATCAACTACAACTTGCGAAGCAAAGTACTTCTTCATTCATTTTTCAAGCTCGGAAGAGCTGTGGAGTGAGACTGTGAACTAAGAATTTTCAATATTAGTTCGGTCTCACTCCTTTTCTTTATCTTCCAAACTATTTGTAACGATTAGTTTGTCATTAGAAGAAGCTTGCTTGAAACGAACATAGTCCGTTAAAGGGAAATGAATCAAATTTAAAAAAGTCTCGGAAAACTGCTCAGGCGGTGTGGGTTCAGGTTGGGTAATCCAAATTTCAATAAAGATGAGAATACCTCCAACAAGAACCTGCGATGCCTTTTCTTTTGGAATGTTTAATTTTTGATAATCAATCGTAATGTGCTGCTCAATCCATTGACCATACGTATTTCTTAAAAAATCTCTCCAATAAGGATCTGCTGCTGTCTTAAAGAGACAACTGATTTGCCTTCGGTGGGTGTATAAGATAGGAATAACCACTTCTGCAAAAAAGACAAAAGGGTCAGGATAAACTTTCTTATCATAACCTTGAAAAATCAGTTGAAATTCAGCATCAAGCTCTTTATGAATATAATCTAGAATTTCATAATTTCCATTAAAATGGCGTTTGTAAATCGCTTGTCTTGAGATCCCTGCTTTTTGCGCAATTTCTGCTAAAGAAAAATGCGATTTCTGAGGATTTCCCATTGCAAGTTCAAAAAAAGCTTCTAAAATCTTCTCTCTTGTATTAAGTACCATCTTGCTCCCTCCTTATAAATATTCTAATTTAAAAAAAATATATAGTCTAGCAAAATCATCGGAAAAAGTTTACATTTTGTAAACCGCCTGCGAGCTATGTATATCAATAGGGTGTTTAAAACTTTACAGTTTGTTAAGAAATAGAACTAAAATATAGAGTATTTTGATTGAAAGGACTATAAGGTAGTTGATATACTAGTATTAGTGGAGTTTTGTACTTTTATACAAAGTCCTGAAAAACCATAGAAAGGAAATCATCATGATTAAAAAAGCGATGAATCTTGTTGGAGTTGCATTATTGCTGGCTTCAACAATCTTATCACCAGCTAGTGCTGTTGCTCAGACATTGTCGAAGCAATCTTCTACAGTGACAACTCAGTCATCTCCGAAAACAGGAACAACTGAACAGCCAACGTCTCCTACTGAGTCAACGCAAAAGGCAGCAGATACTAGTTCTAGTCAGGGGCAGCAGCCTGCTACTGAGAATAAAGCGGAAGCTAGTTCAAATGAGCAGGAAAATAAGCCAAGCACCTCAAAAGAAGAAAGCTCTGATGCTAGCCAAGTAAAAGAAGATACATCTTCACAAAAAGCTAGTAAGGTAGAGGAAAAGAGTGAGACTCAGCCAGGAGCTCCACCTGCTGCTAAAGATACTAAAGATACCCAAGCAGCTCCTAAAACTAAAAGGGCAGCAAAAGAAATAGATGCGATTACGAAATTTAGCATTACCGATCATAATGGAAAACCGTTAGACAAGCCATTGCAACAATGGGAACGGTTTAAAATTAATGGTCAGTTTAAGTTACCAAATAACAACGTGCATGAAGGGGATTATACAACATTCAAGATCACAGAAAATTTAGTTTTTGTGCCAATTCCTGATTTTGACATTAAAGACCAAAACGGTCAGGTAGTAGCGCGTGCAACTGTTGATGCGACGAATCGAACATTGAAGTTGACCTATACTAAATATGTAGAAAATAAATCAGACATTACTGGTAATTTTTATTTTTATACTTATATCAATCATCATATCGTAAAGGAAAAGAAAAAAGTTCCAATTCAAATTACAGTTAATCGGAATATAGTTCCGATAGGAGAAGTAGAGTTTGGAGGTTTAACTCCGCCATCACAAAAAGATTTGACAAAAGTAGGTAATTTTAAACCAGACAATACTATTACTTATGATATCACTGTAAATCAGTCAGGAAAAGAAGTTCCGGATGCAAAAGTAACTGATATTTTAAAAACACCAAATATTTCCTATGTTAAAGATAGTTTTGAAATTTATAAAGGAAAATGGATTATTGAAGATAATCGTTGGGTATTGGAAAATAAAGAAGATGTTACCAGTAAGTTTAAGGTAGAATTTCCATCTGACTCAGAATTTTCTATTAAGTTAGGAAAGATAAATAAAGACGAAGGCTATCATATTAAATATAAAGCCAAACCAAATTATCAATTACAAAGTGGTGAAGTTGTTGAAAACATAGCGTCTCTTTGGTCTAGTAAAACAAAAATCATAGATTCTATCGCCAAAACTACCTATGTAGAGGCTGGTGGAAGTGCAGAAGGCTATGTTTACTCTGTCACACTACACAAAAAAGACGAAGTATCTGGGGAACCGTTAGCAGGAGCTGTCTTCAGAGTGACCCGCGACCGTAATGGTGCTGTAGCTGGTGATTTCACTACAGATAGCGCGGGGAACGTGACTATTCCGAATTTGTTGAAAGACAATTATACTATTAAAGAAATTAAAGCTCCGGATGGTTATCAGTTAACAGGCAAAGAAATTAAGGTTAAACCAGAAAATTTCAATAGTAGTAAGTCTTACAGTTTAGATATTTCAAATAAACGACAAAAAGTGTCTGCGACTTTACAGGTGAATAAAAAGCTCGTTGGTCGCAAACTGAAAGATAATGAGTTTGAGTTTACATTAACAGATAAGCAAACGAATCAAACTCAAAAAGCAAAAAATGTAGGTGGGAAAGTTACCTTCAAATCAATTGAATATGATAAAGAAGGAGTCTATCAATATAAAATTGAAGAAACAGGCGGTTCAACAGATCCTGCTATCCACTACGACTCTAACATTATTTATGCAAAGGTAACAGTTGGAAAAGATAAGACTGGAAAATTAACAATTGCAAATATCACCTATGAAGCAGGATTACTTGATGGCACCTTTGAAAACAGGGATACATTTACTAATCTATATATTCCTCAAAAAACAAAAGCGACATTAACAGTTAAGAAAGTATTGACAGGTCGTAAACTTCAAGCAGGTGAATTTGAGTTTGACCTAAAAGAGAATGGGCAAATTCTCCAAACTGTGAAAAATGCGGTTGATGGTAAGGTTCAATTCAAAGAGCTTGAATATACTAAAGCAGGAACCTATGAGTATACCATTAGTGAAAAAGCTGGTGATGTTTCAGGAGTTGAATATGAACCGAATCTTATCACGGCAACTGTAACTGTCAAAGATAAGGGAGGAAAACTTGAAGTTACAAAGGTTACTTATTCGAAAGCTGGTGAGGAGACTAAAAACCCAACTTTTGAGAATCGCTATGCTCCAGGAAAGACTTTCGCTCGATTAGAAGTGAACAAAGTTCTGACAGGTCGTCAGCTACAAAAAGACGAGTTTGAGTTTGAATTGACTGGTAAGGAAGATCATATTCACCAAACGAAGAAAAACACTGCAGCTGGGAAAGTCCAGTTTGATACAGTTGAATATACTAAAGCAGGTGAATACCATTACACTATTAAAGAAAAAAACAATGGTCTAGGTGGTATCACTTATGATTCGAAAGAAATAAAAGTTACTGTCAAAGTTACAGATGACGGCAAAGGAAAACTACATTCTGAAATTGTCTATGAAAAAAACGACACTACCTTCAACAACACCTACACCACTCAGGCTACTTCTGCAACCTTTGATGTAACCAAGGAGTTAACGGGTCGCAAACTGAAAGCGCAAGAGTTTGAGTTTGAGTTGAAGGAAGATGGTAAACCAGATGTTCTTCAAACGGCTAAAAATGATGCTCAAGGAAAAGTTCGGTTCCAAGTTATTAACTACGACAAGGCAGGTGAGTACCACTACACCATTACAGAAAAAAATAATGGTCTGACAGGAGTTACTTATGACTCGAGCAAAGTCAAAGTCACAGTTAAAGTAACGGATGATGGTAAAGGGAAGCTAAGTACTACTGTGACTTATGACGGTGGTAAAAAGAACTTTAAGAATACGTTCATACCAAAAGAAATCACAGTGCCACTGCAGGTGACAAAAGCCTTAACGGGTCGAAATTTACAAGATGACGAGTTTGAGTTTGAATTGTACGATGGACAAAACAAGCTACTTCAAACAGTTAAAAATAAAGCGGATGGTACGATTCCTTTCACAGCTCTTAAGTTCACCAAGACTGGTCTTTACAACTACCTTATCAAAGAGAAAGCTGGTAAGGTTCCAGGTGTTGACTACGATAAACAACCAATTAAGGTTACCATTCGTGTTCAACAGGAAGAGGATGGACAGTTGATTTACAATATCGTCTACCTCGGTTTTGACGAGAGCGGTAAGAATAAAATTTCTAAACAAAGCTTTACAAATAAATATACTGCCAAAGGTACCGATGCTACTTTCTCTGTCACGAAGAAATTAACCGGACGTGCTTTGAAGGATGGCGAGTTTAGCTTTGAACTGAAAGAAGACGGCAAGGCAGACGTTCTTCAAACCAAGAAGAATGACAAAGCTGGTAAGGTTCAATTTGATGCAATCAAGTATCAAACTGTTGGTACCCACAAGTACACCATTACAGAGAAAAACACAGGATTGGGTGGTGTGACTTACGACACCAAGACCATCAAGGTAACAGTTGAAGTCACTGATAATGGTAAAGGTCAGCTTGTTTCAAAAGTAACCTATGAAAACAATGACCAAACTTTCAACAATAAATACTCTAGTCAAAAGGTTAGTGCACAACTAAGTGTGACCAAAGAACTGACAGGTCGTGCATTAAACGATCAAGAGTTCGAATTTGAATTAGTCGGAACTGATGACAACGTTCGTCAGACTACGAAAAATGCAGCAGACGGTCGTGTTACTTTTGATGCGATTGACTATACAAAAATCGGAACTTATCGTTACACTATCAAAGAGAAGGACAATGGCTTAGGTGGTGTGACCTATGATAAGAAAGAAATCAAAGCGACTGTCAAAGTTACTGATGATGGCAATGGTCAGTTAGTTGCCCAAGTATCTTACGATACAGCTAATCCAACCTTCCGCAATACTTACCTTGCTAAGGAAACAACTGCGACATTAGAAGCGAACAAAGTGCTAACTGGTCGCGACCTAGAAGCAAATGAATTTGCCTTTGACTTGATTGATTCAAACGGTAAAGTGGTGGATACCGTTAAGAACGCTAAAGATGGTAAGATTTCATTTAAAGAGTTGACATTCAAAACAGCTGGAACTTATACTTATACCATTAAAGAACAAGCTGGTGCTTTAGGCGGTGTGAAATATGACACCAAAGTAATCAAAGCAACCGTTACTGTCACGGATGATGGTAAAGGTCAACTACATACAACAGTTGCTTATGAAAACAACCAAAACACCTTCACGAATACTTATTCAGCAGATAAAGCCACTGCGACACTTTCTGCTAAGAAGCTATTAGAAGGTCGTAACCTCAAAGAAGGGGAATTTGAATTTGAACTGACTGGTACAGACGATCAAGTTCGCCAAACGAAGACAAATGCACAAGATGGTAGCGTCACTTTCGATACCATTGAGTATACTAAGGTGGGTACTTATCACTACACCATCACCGAAAAAGATACGAAACTCGGTGGCGTGAAATATGACACCAAAGTGATCAAAGCGACAGTCACTGTTACAGACGATGGTCAAGGCCACTTAGTAACAAAAGTTGCTTATGAAAAAGATGATCAGACCTTCAAGAACACTTATTCCGCTGCAAAAACAAACGCACAACTCTCTGTTAAGAAAACCTTGACAGGTCGTGCTTTGAAAGATGGCGAGTTTGAGTTTGAATTGAAAGGCCAAGATGATAAAGTTACTCAAAGCAAGAAGAATGCTCAAGATGGTAGTGTCACTTTCGACACCATTGAGTACACGAAAGCTGGTACCTATCATTACACCATCACCGAAAAGAATACAAAACTAGGTGGTGTAACGTATGATAAGAAAGTGATTAAAGCAACCGTAACCGTAACAGATAATGGTCAAGGTCAATTGGTATCACAAGTTGCCTATGAACAGAACGACCAAACCTTTACGAACCAATACCAAGCTGCTCCAACGACTGCTCAGCTTTCAGCTAATAAACAATTAACTGGTCGTGACCTTAAAACTGGTGAATTCAGTTTTGAACTAAAAAATGATAAAGGCGAACTGCTTGAAACGGTGACAAATGATAAGGACGGTAAGATTACCTTTAAGAAGTTGACTTATACATCAGTTGGTACTTATCAGTACACGATTACCGAAAAAGATACGAAGCTTGGCGGTGTGAAATATGACATTAAGGTAATCAAAGCAACCGTTACTGTGACCGACAATGGCGCAGGGAAACTGGTAGCAACTGTATCTTATGATACAAAAGATCGTGTCTTCAACAATATTTATACGGCAGATTCAGTCCAAGCAACGGTTGAAGTAACTAAGAAATTGGTCGGTCGTACCTTGAAAGCAAATGAATTTGAGTTTGTATTGAAGGATGAAAGAGGTCAAGTGCTTCAAACGAAGAAAAATACCGCAGATGGTTCGGTAAACTTTGATGCTTTTGAATACAAAACAACTGGTACCTACCATTACACGATTGCAGAAAAGGATACAAAACTTCAAGGAATCACTTATGATAAGAAGGTGATTAAGGTGACAGTAACAGTCACAGATGATGGTAATGGTCATTTGGTTGCCAAAGTAAGTTATGACAAGAACATAAAGACATTTGAAAATCGCTATACTCCACCAAAGAAAGGTTTGCCTAAGACAGGTACGGTCATTCATACAGTAGCTATTTTCATTGGTTTGATTGTTTTGGTCGGTGCAGTTTATCTCATCAAGAAGAAATCTTGATAAAATCAAGACTTCAGAAAAATAATAAGTTTAAATTGGGAATCTAGAGAGCATTCTCCTCCGAAATGGGGGCTCTTTAGATCCCCCTTTTGATGCCTAAAGCATAGAATGTGAAAAGAAAAAGGAAGAGCTGTTTCCTAGAGAAAATGGACTTAGAAAAGTTATACAAAAATTTAGAGAATACTTAATCCTTTTCGTGGAAACTATGCTGAAATTTTCACTTGACTCTTTTTTTCTTTATGATATACTTAACTAGTAAAGAATTAACTGGTTAATCAGAAAAGGAGAAAAATGAGTCAGCTAGCACATGAAATTGATCGTTTTTTAAATGAAATCATTTTAAAATCCGAGAATCAACATGAGATTTTGATTGGATCTTGCACGAGTGGTATGCCATTGACCAATACTCAAGAGCATATTTTGATGTTGCTGTCTGAGGAGTCGCTGACAAACTCAGAGTTGGCGAAGCGCTTAAATGTTAGCCAGGCAGCGGTAACAAAGGCCATCAAGTCATTGATTAAGCAAGAAATGTTGGAACCTTTTAAAGATGTGAAAGATGCGCGTGTTATTTTTTATCGGTTGACAGAATTAGCGAAGCCAGTTGCTGCGGAGCATCATCATCATCATCAGCATACATTGGAAATTTACAAAAAAATTGCCAATCAATACACTCCTAATGAGCAAGCTACCATTCAACAATTCTTAGAAACCTTAGTGGGGGAAATCGGAAAATGAGATATATCACAGTTGAAGATTTGTCCTTCTATTATGATAAGGAGCCTGTGCTGGAGCATATTAACTATTATGTGGATAGTGGTGAGTTTGTGACTTTGACAGGTGAAAATGGAGCAGCAAAAACAACCTTGATCAAGGCTAGTCTTGGAATTTTGCAGCCTCGATTTGGAAAGGTGACGATTTCTAAGACAAATACTGTTGGGAAGAAATTACGGATTGCTTATCTGCCACAGCAAATCGCTAGTTTTAATGCGGGTTTTCCCAGCACTGTTTATGAATTTGTTAAATCGGGTCGGTATCCACGTAAAGGCTGGTTTCGTCGTTTGAATGCGCATGATGAAGAACATATCAAGGTCAGTCTGGACGCCGTTGGCATGTGGGAACATCGAGACAAGCGGATTGGCTCGCTTTCGGGTGGGCAAAAGCAACGGGCAGTCATTGCGCGCATGTTTGCTTCGGATCCGGATATTTTTGTCTTGGATGAGCCGACAACGGGGATGGATGCTGGCAGCAAGGATGAATTTTATGATTTGATGCACCATAGTGCACATCGGCATGGCAAGGCTGTGCTGATGATTACGCATGATCCGGAGGAAGTCCGAAAATATGCGGACCGCAATATTCATTTGGTGCGAAATCAAGATTCGCCATGGCGGTGCTTCAATGTTCACGAAAGTGACAAGGAGGAGGTGAGCCATGTTTAATTTATTAGCTTACGACTTTATGCAGCGGGCTTTTCTGGCCGTAATTGCCATGAGTCTGTTCTCGCCTGTGTTAGGAACTTTTTTAATTTTGCGGCGTCAGAGTTTGATGAGTGATACGCTCAGCCACGTGTCGCTTTCAGGGGTTGCTTTTGGCTTGGTGCTAGGCATCTCACCTACGATTTCAACGGTAGTGATTGTTATCATTGCGGCAGTCTTCTTAGAATACCTGCGGACAATCTACAAGGATTTCATGGAAATCGGAACAGCAATTCTGATGTCAACAGGACTTGCCATTGCTCTGATTGTTATGAGTAGGGGCAAGAGTTCCAGTTCTATGAGTTTGGATCAGTATTTATTTGGCTCTATTGTCACGATTAGTACGGAGCAGGTGATTTCACTCTTTATCATTGCGGCAATCGTGCTGGCATTAACCTTCCTCTTCATTCGACCAATGTATATTTTGACCTTTGATGAGGATACAGCTTTTGTGGACGGTTTGCCTGTGCGCACCATGTCCATTCTGTTTAACATTGTGACAGGTGTTGCCATTGCCCTCATGATTCCAGCGGCAGGTGCGTTGCTGGTATCGACTATTATGGTGTTGCCGGCAAGTATTGCCTTGCGGTTGGGCAAGAACTTTAAATCCGTTATCTTGTTGGCAAATGTCATCGGCTTTTTAGGTATGATTGCTGGATTGTATATTTCTTACTATGCTGAAACGCCAGCCAGCGCAAGTATTACCATTATTTTTGTCGGCGTATTTTTACTAGTGAATCTATTAAAAAAATTTATCAAATAGGAGTGAAAAATGAAGAAAATTGGTCTATTAGTAGCAAGCTTACTAAGTCTCTTTTTAGTGGCTTGTTCCAATCAAAAAAGCGCAAATGGGAAGCTAAATGTTGTCACAACATTTTATCCAGTTTATGAGTTTACTAAGCAAGTGACAGGTGATACTGCTAATGTTAAGTTGCTAATCGGTGCAGGGACAGAACCACATGAATATGAACCTTCTGCTAAGGCAGTTGCAACGATTCAAGATGCAGATACTTTCGTTTATGAAAATGAAAACATGGAAACTTGGGTGCCAAAATTGCTTAAAACCTTGAAAAAAGGTAAAGTGAATGTGGTGAAGGCGACTGGGAAGATGTTGCTACTTCCTGGTACAGAAGAGGAAGGAGATCATGATCATGGTAAAGAAGGACATCATCATGAATACGATCCTCATGTATGGTTATCACCAAAACGTGCTATTAAAATGGTGGAAAATATTCGTGACAGCTTAAGTAAACGCTATCCCGATAAGAAAGCGACTTTCCAAAAGAACGCAGCAGCCTACATTAAGAAATTAGAAAGTCTGGATAAAGAATATACAACTGGTTTAGCAAATGCAAAACAAAAAAGTTTTGTAACGCAACATGCTGCTTTTCGATATCTTGCATTGGATTATGGTTTGAAACAAGTTCCTATTTCAGGACTTTCACCAGATAGTGAGCCTTCAGCAGCGCGTTTAGCTGAATTGACAAAATATATTAAGAAAAACAATATTAAGTATATCTATTTTGAAGAAAATGCTTCTCAAGCATTGGCTTCTACATTGGCAAAAGAAACAGGTGTGAAGTTAGATGTCCTTAATCCGCTTGAAAGTTTGACTGAAAAGCAAACAAAAGATGGAGCAGATTACATTTCAATCATGCAATCCAACTTGAAAGCCTTGAAGAAGACAACTGACCAAGCAGGCGCTGAAATTTCTGCTGAAAAAGAAGAAAATACGAAGACCGTTCAAAACGGTTACTTTGAAGATAGTGCTGTTAAAGATCGTACTTTGTCTGACTATGCAGGTCAATGGCAATCCGTTTATCCATATTTGCAAGACGGAACTTTAGACCAAGTCTTTGATTACAAGGCAAAATTGAGTGGTAAGATGACAGCAGCTGAGTACAAAGCCTATTATGAAAAAGGCTATAAGACAGATGTGTCTAATATCAATATCACAGATAAGACCATGGAATTTGTAGTAAACGGGCAAAAGAAGAAATATACTTACAAATATGTCGGCAAACACACTTTGACGTATTCGAAAGGTAATCGTGGCGTGCGCTTCATGTTTGAAGCGACAGATCCTGACGCAGGTAAGTATAAATATGTTCAATTTAGCGATCATAATATCGCCCCAACGAAAGCAGCACATTTTCACATTTTCTACGGTGGTGAAAGCCAAGAAGCCCTCTTTAACGAATTGGAAAATTGGCCAACTTATTACCCAACGAAATTAAGTGGACAAGAAATCGCCCAAGAAATGCTTGCGCATTGATAAAGACACAATTTCTATACAGAAAGAGAAAAATCGAGTTGAGTAAATCTTCTCGATTTTTTTGCTTGACAAATTCTGATTACAGATGTAAACTATAAAAGAATTGAAAATTACAACTGTAATCAGAGAAGAGATGAAACAAAATGGAACAACAAAATATCAGTCAGGCAGAATGGCAAGTTATGCGTGTTTTGTGGGCGTATCCTCATAGCAGAAGTACTGAGGTGGTGGAGCGTTTAGAAGCTGATTTCGATTGG
This sequence comes from Streptococcus atopicus, assembly GCF_049166725.1. Lineage (NCBI taxonomy): Bacteria > Bacillati > Bacillota > Bacilli > Lactobacillales > Streptococcaceae > Streptococcus > Streptococcus atopicus. The sequence goes on along the minus strand of NZ_JBMHFC010000007.1, from coordinate 9,259 downwards.
AAACCGGCTACTGTCAAAACCTTGCTGAATCGCCTGAAGACCAAAGAGTTTATTTCAATGGAAAAGATTGAGGGCAAGTTTTACTATGATGCTCTGATCTTAGAAGATGAGCATTTGGAAAATAGTTGGCGGACCTTACTTGACAATATGTGCAATACCAAGCATGGTGATTTAGTGATTTCAATACTAGAAAGCAATCAATTCAGTCAAACGGATTTGTCCCGAATCTTGGATGTTGTAAAAGAAAAGCAAGTTCAAGCACCGAAGACGATTCAGTGCAATTGTCCACCAGGTCAGTGTACTTGTGGCGCGCATTGTCAAGATGATACGAATAAATCCAAAATGGCGGAGTAAGAAATGGAAAAAGACAAAAAAGAGTATAAATTATTCGGCATGACCTGTGCAGCTTGCGCGATGACGATTGAAATGGCAGTCAAGGAACTTCCAACGGTTGAGGAAGCTACTGTGAACTTGGCGACGGAAAAATTGACAGTTTTTCCAAAAGAAGGATTTGCAAGCGAGCAAGTCTTAGACACTGTGAAAGAAGTAGGTTACCAAGCGGTAGAAAAAGGGAAACAAAAGCAGTCGGATTATGAAAAACAGGCCGCAGAGAAAGAAGAAACCGTGCGCCAGATGGCGCATCAGATTTGGTTTGCGACAGGAGCGACCGTGCCACTCCTCTATATTTCAATGGGGAGCATGATTGGCTTGCCGTTACCCTCCTTTTTAGGTCACATGACGCATCCCGTTGCCTTTGTATTGGCGCAGTTTTTCCTTACTTTGCCAGCAATTTGGGTTGGTCGCGGTTTTTATGTACGTGGTTTTCGGAATTTGGCAAAACGGCATCCGAACATGGATAGTTTGATTGCTGTAGGAACGAGTGCAGCCTTTCTGTATAGTTTGTACTCGGTCGTTCAAGTTTTACTGGGGCATCATACTTTTGTACACCAGTTGTATTTTGAATCAGTTGGTGTGATTATCACTCTTGTTTTACTGGGGAAATATCTGGAAGCCAATGCCAAGGGACGAACTTCGCAAGCGATTCATAGTTTGATGAGTTTGGTGCCTAATCAAGCAACGGTTATTCGCTATGGCGAAGTCGTAACAATTGATACAGAAGACATCAAGGTTGGAGATATTGTGCGGATTAAACCGGGAGAACGTATGCCAGTAGACGGTGTGGTTATCTCTGGACAAACCTATGTGGATGAGTCTATGATGACAGGTGAAAGTGTTCCTGTCGAAAAAAACGTCGGAGATGTGATTACCAGTGCCACTATGAATCAAACGGGTTCTATTGACTATGAAGCAACCAAAGTCGGTTCGGACACAACCTTAGCTCAGATTGTTCATTTGGTAGAGGAGGCACAAGGCTCGAAAGCGCCTATTGCGGCTATGGCAGATAAGATCTCGCTCTACTTTGTACCAATCGTCTTGGGCTTGGCAGTTTTAGCAGCTCTGTTGTGGTACTTTCTGGCAGGAGAAAGCCTGCAATTCTCACTTTCTATCTTTATTGCGGTATTGGTTATCGCTTGTCCCTGCGCGCTTGGGCTAGCTACTCCGACGGCTATTATGGTAGGTACAGGAAAGGGTGCTGAAAATGGCGTCTTGATTAAGTCGGGACAGGCTCTTGAAGCGGCTCATTTGGTAGATGTTGTCGTTCTGGATAAGACAGGTACGATTACCGAAGGGAAACCAAGTTTGACGGATGTGTTGACTTTTGGTGATGTCACACGGGAGGAATTGCTACATTTGCTTGCAAGTAGTGAGCAACATTCAGAACATCCATTGGCGGTAGCAATTTTAGAAGCCGCTCAAGATGAAGTCGTATCTTTGGCACCGGTAACGGATTTCCAAGCAATCTCAGGTAAAGGGATTATAGCTCAAGTAAAAGCTCAAGAAATTTTAATCGGGAATGAAAGCTTGATGAGACAATACCAAGTCGAGCTCGGAGAGCATATCTCTGACTTGATTTCCTTATCTCATCAAGGAAAGACGGCCATGTTTGTCGCTTTGGATAGACAATTGGTGGGGCTGGTAGCAGTTGCTGATCCAATCAAAAAAAATAGCCGTGCAGCTATTGTTGAATTGCAAAAAATGGGCTTGGAAGTTGTGATGTTGACAGGGGACCGTGAGGAAACGGCTCAAGCTATCGCAAGAGAAGCTGGTGTCGATCAAGTGATTGCAGGAGTATTTCCAGACGGCAAAGCAGATGTCGTCAAGGATTTGCAAGCGCAGGGGGAAAAGGTTGCCATGGTGGGTGATGGAATCAATGATGCACCTGCTCTGGTGCAAGCTGAAGTCGGGATTGCTATTGGTTCTGGAACGGATGTGGCTATTGACTCAGCCGACATTGTTTTGATGCACAGCGACCTTTTAGATGTGGTGACAGCCATTCGCCTCAGTCAGGCTACGATTAAAAATATCAAAGAAAATCTTTTCTGGGCTTTTGCCTACAATACCTTAGGAATACCAATCGCAATGGGTCTTTTATATGTATTTGGCGGTCCGCTGCTTAATCCTATGCTAGCCGGTCTTGCCATGAGCTTTAGCTCGGTTTCTGTCGTCACCAATGCGCTGCGTTTACGGCGCTTTAAAATAGAATCATAAAAGGAGTTCATCATGAAACAAATTGTTACTTTAGAAAATATATCTTGCCAAAATTGCGTGAAGCATGTCACCGAGCACTTCCTAAAATTGGAAGGTGTATCGGATGTTCAAATTGATTTAGATACAAAGGTTGCGACTGTAACCACCAATCATGCATACAGTGCAGAAGATTATCAAGCTGCTCTGGCTAAAACGATTTATAAAGTTGTTAATGTTGCATAAAAAATGAGGCTGGGCAAAAAGTGTCCCAGCTTCTATTAGAATTAGTAATAAACGAATAACGCAGCTTCAACAATTCACTGAATTGTTGAAGGCGGGAAATCAGCCTTGCACAGCAAGCCACTATGATTGCTCAAAGCACTGCTTTGAGGTGGCAGATAAAACTTGCGAAGCAAGTATCCAAGCTGTTCGCTTTTCCAGCTCGGAAGAGCACATAATTACCCTTGCGGGGGTGGGACCACGAACTAAAAATCGAAAATTTTTAGTTCTGTTCCACTCCCATTATTTTTTAAATCAATCCTTTCTCAAAGCTTTGAGAGCTGACTTCAACACTAATTTTTTCAAGCGTAAAAGGATGTGTGAAAGTTAAACGATGAGCATGGAGCATGAGACGCTTTGCTTTTTGCGGATTGTACAATGGATCGCCGATAATGGGGTATCCATGATGAGCAAGGTGTACACGGATTTGATGAGTTCGCCCAGTTTTAAGTTGACAGCTGACGAGCGTCTTGTTTTCAAATTCTTTTAGCTTTGAGATATGGGTCTCAGCGTATTGACCATTTTTGTTATCCACTAGCCGTTTTCGCCGATCGTGACGGTCACGCCCGATTTTATCTGTATAGATTTGACGTTTTTTGGGGAATACTCCTTGTACCAAAGCCCAATATTCACGCGAAATTTCCTTGTTTTCTAGTAATCGATTTAAGATTGGTAAGATAAAAGGATTTTTCGCAAAAAGAACAGCTCCGCTTGTTTCCTTGTCTAAGCGATGAACGACATAGCAAGTATTTCCAACATAAGCATAGACATGATTTAAAAGTGCCAGCTCCGTTGGTTCATTGGCATGTGTTTTTATACCTTCGGGCTTGTTGACAATGATGATGTGTTCATCTTGGTATAATTCTTCCACAAGATTAGCTTTGCCCATTAAAATAGACTTTTCTGGATAATCTTCTTCGTCAAATATTAAAACAATCGCATCCGCTGGATGAATCCGACTTTGCCAGTTAATGGGTTGTTGGTTTACAAGGACGTGTTTTTTAATGCGTAGAAAATGGCGAACCTTCCGTGGAATCAGAAACTGTTCTTCCAGCAGTTCTTTGACTGTCATCTCTGGCAGACCTTGTGGAATCGTAATTGTAAAATGCATGATTTTATTGTAACAAAATAGTAGATGATTGCAAATAGTCAGCTAACTCTTGAACAATTTCTTAAAGTTTTCTAAACGAAACGCTTGATAAGAGGTCCTTTCTTGTCTGGATATGGAGAAGGTGATAGAATAGGGATATGAAAAAATTGAGTGAATTATTTGAAATAGTAGTGAATCATTTTAAAAAGGACAGTCCTGAGCGCCACCATCAAGAGGTGACAGAGGCGGAAGAAAGCGAATCGCATTTGAGCCGGTCTGGAAAAAGTCGGAAAAAGCCGATTTCTCAACACCCATTTCGTCGATTTTGGCGTCGCTATCACCTGACGAAGATTGTCTTGATTTTGGGACTTGGTTTTGGTTTGGTGACAGGAGGCTATCTCTTTTATGTTGCCAAATCCACTAATGTGAATGATTTGCAGAATGCTTTGAAAGCAACAACAGCTATTTATGATAAGGACGGCAAAAAAGCTGGAAGTTTGTCAGGGCAAAAGGGAACCTACGTAGAATTGTCCAAAATTAGTCCGAACTTACAACATGCCGTCATTGCGACAGAAGACCGTTCCTTTTATAAAAATAGTGGGATTAACTACGGTCGTTTTATCATGGCGATTTTGACTGCGGGACGTTCTGGCGGTGGATCCACCATTACGCAGCAATTAGCCAAAAATGCTTACCTATCTCAGGATCAGACTATTGAGCGGAAAGCAAAGGAATTTTTCCTTGCCTTGGAATTAACCAAGAAATATAGTAAGAATCAGATTCTCACCATGTACCTCAACAATTCTTACTTTGGAAATGGTGTATGGGGCGTAGAAGATGCCTCTAAAAAGTATTTCGGAGTATCTGCTAGCCAACTGACACTAGATCAAGCAGCTACCTTAGCAGGAATGCTTAAAGGACCGGAACTATATAATCCGCTTGCTTCTATCAAAAATGCAACCAATCGGCGCAATACCGTTCTGCAAAATATGGCAGCAGCAGGTTATATCAGTCAAAATACTGCGAACCAAGCAGCAGCAAATGGTTTGGGCAGTCAATTGGTAGATGCTTACACAGGAAAATCAGCAGATTATCGTTATCCGTCTTACTTTGATGCGGTTATCAATGAAGCAGTTCGAGATTATGGCTTAACAGAAGCTGATATTGTCAATAACGGCTACCGTATTTACACAGAGCTAGACCAAAATTACCAAGCTAGCATGCAAGTCATCTATGATCGCGAAGATTTATTCCCGCAAGCAGCAGACGGCACCAGAGCCCAATCGGGTAGCGTAGCGCTTGATCCTAAAACGGGAGGTGTTCGCGCACTTGTTGGGCAAATCAATAGTACCAGTGCCAATTTCAGAAGTTTTAACTATGCCACACAATCTTCAAGAAGCCCTGGCTCGACTATTAAGCCCTTGGCGGTTTACAGCCCTGCAGTTGCAGCAGGTTGGTCCACCAATAAAGAGTTGGACAATAGCACAACGACTTACGGAAATTACACCGTGAACAACTATGGTGGAATTCAATCCAGTCCGACGGTTCCCATGTATCAGGCTTTAGCGCAATCCTTAAATATTCCAGCGGTTGCTGCTGCTAATGAATTGGGACTGAAAAAAGTTTTTGAATATGGTAAAAAATTTGGCTTGAATATGGATAAAGTGAGTCAGACCCTTGGGGTAGCTCTTGGTAGTGGCGTAACAACTAATCCACTGCAAATGGCACAAGCTTATTCTACTTTTGCCAATAATGGTGTTATGAATGATGCGCATTTGATTACCAAAATTGAAAATGCTAGTGGACAAGTAGTCAAAACTCATAAATCAACTTCAACGCGAGTGCTTAACCGCTCAACAACAGAAAGAATGACTAGTATGATGCTGGGAACATTTACCAATGGTACTGGTGTGTATGCAGCACCTTATGGCTATACTATGGCTGGAAAGACGGGAACGACAGAAACTAACTTTAATCCAGATTTATCAGGGGACCAATGGGTTATTGGTTACACGCCAGATGTGGTTATCAGTCAGTGGTTAGGTTTTCCAAAAACAGATGAAAATCATTATCTGACAGGTACAAGTGCCAATGAAGCTTCAGCTATTTTCCGAAGTGTGGCAAATAGTATCTTACCGTATACAAAGGGTACGAAGTTCGGTGATGAAAATGCCTATGCAAAAAATGGTATTGCACCGGTTGATACGAGTGGTACAAATAACACTACGAATCAAAGTGACAATCGTTCAGATGTCTTGAAAGATGTGCAAGATAAAGCTAAGAATTTGGTTGACCAAGCTAAGAAAGCAATTGACGATGCTAAGATTCCTGAAAAAGCACAGAATCTTTGGGACACGGTTAAGAGTTGGTTCCAATAGACTTGTCAAAGATGGGCTTTCTTGATATAATAAACAAGATGGAGGCGTTATGGCACTAAAAAAAGCGAGTATGGCGTGCACGGTTTGTGGATCGAGAAACTATTCAATCAAATTGAGTAGTACGCCAAAACCAAAACGTCTGGAAGTAAATAAATATTGTAAGCATTGCAGTAAATATACAATTCATAAAGAAACTAGATAGGAGAAAGTTGTGAAATTCATTAAAGATACATTTCAAGTATTAAAAGATACAACTTGGCCAACTAGAAAGCAAAGCTGGGTAGATTTTATCTCAATCATGGAATATACAGCTTTCTTTGTCGTCATTATTTATCTTTTCGACTTACTTGTCACAAGAGGTTTGGTACGATTGTTAAATATCTTTTAATTTTTAGCCTGCTTGTTGTTTTATCAAGTAGGCTTTTATTATGATAAATTGTAAAATATAGTGCAACAAAAAAACTCATAGCGTTTCATTGGTGTAAACTGTAAGTAACCACACAAACAGAACCCGAGGAAAAACTATGAGCTACTACCATCTTACCATAACTGACTGAATAAAGATAGAAACCTACTTGGAATTCGGTTTGAAACCTTGCCAAATTGCAAGTAAACTTGGTGTCCATAAGTCTACCATTTCAAGAGAGTTAGGGCGATGTCAAAATGGTTATTCTGCAGTCTTAGCACAGGAAGAGTACGACCGCAGGGCTAAGCAAAAAGGTCGGAAGTCTCGTTTGACACCAAAGTTGAAAAAGGAAATTGAGGACGGTTTAAAATCCTCCTGGTCGCCTGAACAGATTTGTGGTCGCTATCAGCTTGAACAAAGGCCGATGGTAGCTTTTAAAACCATCTATAACTGGCTCTATGCTGGTTTGATTGATCTGGATTTGAGCGTCCTTCGTCGTAAAGGAAAAACTCGACAACCCAAAGAAACACGTGGAAGATTTAGGATTGGTACGCCAATTTCCAAACGTCCTAAAGAGGTCCGTAATCGTGAAACTTTTGGGCACTGGGAGCTTGATACTGTGGTGTCTTCCAGAGGCAAAAGCAAGGGGTGTTTAGCGACCTTTCTAGAGCGAAAAACTCGTTTTTACTTAGCTTTCAAGATACCAGATAGAACAGCCAAAGCCATGTTTTCAGCCATCGAACAACTTTGTAGGCTATTTCCAAAAGAGGCTCTTAAAACCTTCACTTCAGACAGGGGAAAAGAGTTTGCCTGCTATCCTCTGGTAGAGAATTTAGGAATTTCCTTTTTCTTTGCGGATGCCTATTCATCCTGGCAGAGAGGAAGCAATGAAAACGCAAATGGCTTACTAAGAGAATATTTCCCAAAGAAAACAGATTTAGCCACTATCTCTGATGAGGATTTGAACAAGGCTTTATATAATATCAATCACCGACCACGAAAATGTTTAGGTTACAGAACTTCTTGTGAAGCTCTAGAGGATGAGTTCGAATAAATGTTGCACTTATTCTTGCAATTTATCTTATAAAAATGGTAATAAAAAGATTGCATTTGCCATTTTTGTGGTATAATAGGGCTAGAAAAGAAACCGAAGCCCTCAGGCTTTTTTATTTAGGAAAGGAAGAACGATGGACAGTTTTGATAAAGGCTGGTTTGTCTTGCAGACATACTCAGGATATGAAAATAAAGTAAAAGAAAATCTTTTACAACGTGCACAAACCTATAATATGTTGGAAAATATTTTGCGCGTGGAAATCCCAACGCAAACGGTACAAGTGGAGAAAAATGGAAAAACCAAAGAAGTTGAAGAAAATCGCTTTCCAGGTTACGTCTTGGTAGAAATGGTGATGACAGATGAAGCGTGGTTTGTCGTACGGAACACACCAAACGTAACAGGCTTTGTTGGCTCGCACGGAAACCGCTCCAAACCAACACCACTATTGGAAGAAGAAATCCGCCAAATCTTGATTTCAATGGGACAAACCGTTCAAGAATTTGACATCAATGTGAAAGTTGGCGATACAGTTCGGATTATTGACGGAGCTTTTGCAGATTATACGGGTAAAATCACCGAAATTGACAACAACAAAGTTAAAATGATTATTTCGCTATTCGGAAATGATACAGTTGCCGAAGTAAATCTGAACCAAATTGCTGAATTATAATAAAAAGTGAGCTAGAAATCAATTTTTATAGTTATTGGTTTAGCTCGCTTTTTGTGCTATTTTGATGAAAAATAAACTCTTGTTGAAAATGTTTGTCTCAAATTCACCCACCAATTTTATTATATTTGACCTAATTTAACCGAACAAAAAAATAAAAAAGCCCGATTTTACGGGCTTTTCATTCGGTTAATTCCTGTTGAATCAGGTTACGGAAGGCGGTAGACGGATTTGAACCGACGATCAAGCTTTTGCAGAGCCGTGCCTTACCACTTGGCTATACCGCCACAACGTTTATTATTTTATCCTAAAAAATCGTTTTCGTCAAGAGTGTAGATTGGTTTCTCTTTGTAAAATTTTAGTGTTTTCCGATTAAATTTAATCATTAAAATGGTGAAATTATCATTTTGATAAGCCGAAGAAAAGTTTGGATTGATAGTTTTTCTTGCTTTAGTTAAGATAGCAATAAGATAAACTTGTTTAGCTGAATCAACTAGCTTCAAAAATATCAGCCACCATCTTCCTAAAAGTAAAGAAGTCATAAGTTGATTTCCCGTTACTTGCTTCCTTTTTTTAATAATTGTATCCATCTCATATGACATTTCTAAAATTAGAAGTTCATATTTTTTAGCCATGGGAACTTCTTTAACAAATAAATGTTTCCAGCTATCAAATTGGAAGAAAAAGTTTAAGAAAATAAAAAAAGATGAAAAAAGGTATTGACAAGAGTCAAAGGAGATGATATACTAAGATAGTTGTCGCTTGAGGGGCGACAAAGACCTTTGAAAACTGAACA